>NZ_JAPNUG010000028.1:0-92117 GCF_036631435.1 Ralstonia sp. 1B3
TCGTCGCCTTCGATGAACTGCTCGGCCATCACATCGCGGTCCAGGCGCGCGGCCTTTTCGTAGGCGGTGGGCAGCTCGGCGACGCTCGTGACCTTCGTCAGCCCGATCGACGAACCTTCGCGCGCCGGCTTGACGATCAGCGGCAGGCCAAGGCGATCGGCCACGGCTTGCCAGTCGGCGCCGGCGTGCAACATCACGAAATCGGGCGTCGGCAGGCCGTGCGTCTGCCATTGGCGCTTGGTGGCCTCCTTGTCCATCGCCAGCGCAGACGCGAGTACGCCGCTGCCCGTGTACGGAATACCGAATTGCTCGAGCAGGCCTTGGACCGTGCCGTCTTCGCCAAAGCGGCCGTGCAGCGAGATCACCACGCGGTCGAATCCTTGCTTGGCCAAGTCGGCCACGGCCTGCAGGCCCGGGTCGAACGGATGTGCATCGACGCCGCGCGCGCGCAGCGCAGCCAGCACGCCGTTGCCGGACATCAGCGAGATTTCGCGCTCGGCGGAACGACCGCCCATGAGCACGCCCACCTTGCCGAGGGACTTCGGATCAATCGTCGGATGTGGAACAAACGGACCGGTCGTCATGCTGCGGCGCCTCCGTTCAGATCCACGACGTTGGCGGTGCGCGCCTGCGCCTGCAACGCAACCACTTGACCGGGCACCTGCCCGATCGACCCTGCGCCCATGGTGATGACCACGTCGCCGTCCTGCGCTGCATCCAGAATCGCTTGCGGCATGTCTTCAATCTGTTCCACGAATACCGGCTCGATCTTGTTGGCCACGCGCAGCGCACGCGTCAGCGAGCGGCCGTCGGCGGCGACGATGGGCGGCTCGCCGGCGGCGTAGACCTCGGCCAGCAGCAGCGCATCGACAGTGCCAAGCACCTTGATGAAATCTTCAAAACAATCGCGCGTGCGCGTGAAGCGGTGCGGCTGGAACGACAGCACGAGGCGGCGACCGGGGAACGCACCGCGCGCGGCGGCCAGCGTGGCGGCCATCTCGACGGGGTGGTGGCCGTAGTCGTCGATGAGCGTGAACTGGCCCTTGCCGTCAGCGGTCGGCACTTCACCGTAGCGCTGGAAACGGCGGCCCACGCCGTTGAACTCGGCCAGCGCCTTGACGATCGCCTCGTCAGGCACTTCCAGTTCGGTGGCGATGGCGATGGCGGCCAGCGCGTTCTGCACGTTGTGCAGGCCCGGCAGGTTGAGCGTGATCGACAGCGGCGGCTCGGCATGGCCGTTGAGCTGGCGGATCACGGTGAATTCCATGCGGCCATCGACGGCACGCGCATTGACGGCACGCACCTGCGCGTCTTCGGCAAAACCGTAGCGCACGACGGGCTTGGAGACGAACGGCAGGATTTCTCGGACGTTGGGATCATCCACGCACAGCACGGCAATGCCGTAGAACGGCAGACGCTGCGTGAACTCGATGAACGCCTGCTTCAGGCGCGCGAAGTCGTGCCCGTAGGTGTCCATGTGATCGGCGTCGATATTGGTGATGACTTCGATCACGGGGAACAGGTTGAGGAACGACGCGTCGGATTCGTCAGCCTCGGCGACGATGAAGTCGCCCGTGCCGAGGCGCGCGTTCGCGCCCGCAGAGTTGAGACGGCCGCCGATGACGAACGTCGGGTCCAGCCCGCCTTCGGCCAGCACGGACGCGACGAGGCTGGTGGTGGTCGTCTTGCCGTGCGTGCCCGCGATAGCGATGCCCTGCTTCAGGCGCATCAGCTCAGCCAGCATCACCGCACGCGGCACGATGGGAATGCGCTTGGCGCGCGCGGCCAGCACTTCCGGGTTGTCACCGCGCACGGCGGTGGAGACCACCACGGCATTGGCGCCGATCACATGTTCCGGCGCGTGGCCCTGCATGATCGTCGCGCCCAGCGTTGCCAGACGCTGCGTGGTCGCGCTGCTGCCCAGATCCGAGCCCGTCACGCGGTAGCCCAGATTCAGCAGCACCTCGGCGATGCCGCTCATGCCCGCGCCGCCGATGCCTACAAAATGGATATTCTTGACGATGTGCTTCATATCGATTCGTTCCCTATGCCCGTGCCACCGCTACACACGTCGGCGACACGCTCGGCCGCTTCGGGCCGTGCCTGCTCACGTGCTTTAGCCGCCATATCGGCCAATTGCGCACGCGTCAGGGACGCGAGTGTATCTGCCAGCGATGCCGGGCCCAGCTCCTGCTGTGGCACCAACAGCGCTGCACCGCGTTCGGAGAGGAAGCGCGCGTTGGTGGTCTGGTGATCGTCCACGGCGTGCGGGAACGGCACGAACAGCGCCGCGACACCCGCCGCGGCCACTTCTGAAACGGTCATGGCGCCCGCGCGGCAGATCACGAGATCGGCGTGTGCATACGCAGCCGCCATGTCGTCGATGAAGGGCACGGGCTGCGCGTGGGCATCGTCGATGCCGGCGGCGGCATAGTTGGCGCGCAGCGTGTCGATCTGCTTGGCGCCCGCCTGATGGATGACGATCGGGCGCGTATCGGCCGGCAGCAACGCCAGCGCCTTGGGCACCACGTCGTTGAGCGCCGCCGCGCCGAGGCTGCCGCCGACGACCAGCACGCGCAGCGGGCCGGTTCGCTCGGCGTAGCGCGCCCGCGGCGAAGCCAGGTTGGCCAGATCGGCGCGGATCGGATTGCCGACCCACTCGGCGCCGGGCAGCGCATTCGGAAACGCGCAAAGCACACGATCAGCCACGCGCGCGAGCACGCGGTTGGCCAGACCTGCAATGGAATTCTGTTCGTGCAGCACCAGTGGACGACCCAGCAGCACGCTCATCATGCCGCCCGGGAACGTGATATAGCCGCCCATGCCCAGCACCACGTTGGGACGCACGCGGCGCACCACGCCAAGGCTCTGCCAGAAGGCGCGCAGCAGATTGAGCGGCAGCAGAAACTTGGTGACGAGGCCCTTGCCGCGCAAACCACCGAACTGCACCGACTCCAGCGGAAAACCGTGCTTGGGGACGAGCTGGCCTTCCATGCCGTTTGCATTGCCGAGCCACACCACCTTCCAGCCACGCGCGGCCAACAGCTTGGCCACCGACAGCGCAGGGAAGATGTGACCGCCCGTACCGCCGGCCATGACGAGGAGCGTGCGGGGCGCCAGACCGGCCGACATGCCTGCCGTCATACCTTGCCTCCACGCATCAGCACGCGGTTTTCGTAGTCGATACGCAGCAAAAGCGCGAGCGCCACACAGTTCATCAGGATGCCGGAGCCCCCGTAGCTGACCATCGGCAGCGTCAGACCCTTGGTCGGCAGCAGGCCGAGGTTCACACCCATGTTGATGAAGGCCTGCCAGCCGATCCAGATCCCCAGCCCCTTGGCAACCAGGCCGGCGAACGTGCGGTCGAGCTGCAGCGCAGTGCGGCCGATCTCGAAGGCGCGACGCACCATCCAGTAGAACAGCAGGATCACGATCAGCACGCCGACAAAGCCCAGTTCCTCACCGATCACGGCGAGGATGAAGTCGGTATGCGCTTCAGGCAGGTAGTGCAGCTTCTCGATGCTGCCGCCCAGGCCGACGCCAGTCCATTCGCCGCGGCCGAAGGCGATGAGCGAGTGCGTGAGCTGGTACGCCTTGCCCTGTGCGTATTCCTCTTGCCACGGGTTCAGGTACGCGAAGATCCGCTCTCGCCGCCACGGCGACGCCACGATCAGCAGCGAGAAGGTGGAAACCGCGGTCAGCACGAGACCGCCGAACAGCTTGCCGTTCACGCCGCCCAGGAACAGGATGCCCATGGCCACGGCCGCAATGACCAGGAACGCGCCCATGTCGGGCTCCAACAGCAGGAGCGAACCGACAAACGCCACGGCCACGCCCATCGGCAGGAAGCCCTTGCGCACGCTTTGCATCCAGTCCTGCTTGCGCACGGTGTAGTTGGCGGCGTACAGGACCACGGCCAGCTTCATCAGTTCGGACGGCTGGAAGTTCATGACGCCCAGCGGCAGCCAGCGCCGTGCGCCGTTCACGCCCTTGCCCACGTGCGGCACGAGCACGATCACCAGCATGACCAGCGCGATGATGAAAAGCTTCGGTGCGTATTTGTCCCAGAACTTGACCGGAATCTGGAAGGCGACGATCGCACCGATCAGGCCGATTACCAGCGAGAAGATGTGCCGGATTAGGAAATGCCCGTTGCTGTAGTTGGCGTACTTGGGCGAATCCGGCAACGCGATCGACGCCGAATACACCATCACCAACCCGAGGCCCAGCAGCACGATCGCCACCCACATCAGCGGCTGGTCGTACTCCATCATCTTGGAGCGCGTGGGCTTGACGCCTGAAACGGCGTCGCGCAGGCCACCCCACGCATTACCGATGGTCGCGCCGATGAAGCCGCTGCGCTTGATCTGGGTGTCGCTCATAGGAGGACTCCTCGGTCTGCCGCCAGCGCTGCCACGGCCTCGTGAAACACCTGGGCGCGGTGTTCGTAATTCCGGAACATGTCGAAGCTTGCACACGCCGGCGACAACAGCACGGCGTCGCCCGGTTGCGCGTGTGCGGCGGCTTCCTGCACGGCGGCTTCCATCGTCGGGGCGTCGACCAGCTCGACACCGGTATTGGCCAGCGCCTCGCGAATCAGCGGCGCATCGCGGCCGATAAGGATCACGGCGCGCGCGTACTGCGCGACCGGCTCGGCCAGCGGCGAGAAGTCCTGGCCTTTGCCATCGCCACCCGCGATCAGCACGACGTGCTTGGACAGGCCCGACAGCGCAGCCACCGTCGCGCCGACGTTGGTGCCCTTGCTGTCGTCGAAGAATTCGATGTCGTCAAACGCGGCGATCAGTTCGACGCGGTGCGGCTCGCCGGCGTAGTCGCGCAGGCCGTGCAGCAGCGCGCTCACGGGCAGGCCAATCGCGCGGCACAGCGCCAGCGCGGCCATCGCATTGGTGGCGTTGTGCAAGCCGCGGATGCGCAACGCATCGGCGGGCATCAGGCGCTTGAGGCGGACCGGCACCGGCGCGGCGGGCGCGTTGTCGCCCTTCTTGCGGCGCGTGGGCTTGGGCAGATCTTCCTCGTCGGCTTCGGCCAGGACGATCCACGGCATGCCGCCATCGCGCAGCAGGCCGAGCGCATCGGGCGTGCCGGGCTCGTCGATGCCGAAGGTGATATCGCCGCCGTTCTTGCTGGCGAATGCCATCACGCCGGCGTCTTGACGGTTCAGCACGCGCACGGTGTTGGCACCGAAGATGCGGCCCTTGGCTGCGGCATAGGCGTCCATCGTGCCGTGCCAGTCAAGGTGATCCTGCGTGATGTTCAGGACGGTGGCCGCGTCGGCGTCCAGCGTATGCGTGGTTTCGAGCTGGAAGCTGGAAAGCTCCAGCACCCACGTCAGGCAGCGTCCCTGCATCAACGCATTCGCTCAGCTTGTCCAGCGCCGACGGGCTGATGTTGCCCGCCACGCCGACGGTCTTGCCGGCGCGCTCGACCAAGGCGCCCGCGAGCGCCGTGGTGGTCGTCTTGCCGTTCGTCCCGGTGATGGCCAGCACGCGCGGCGCGTAGCCTTGCGCGGCCTTGAGACCCGCCAACGCGCGGGCAAACAATTCGATTTCGCCCCACACCGGCACGCTGTTCGCATTGGCGGCGCTCAGCAGCGCAGCGACGTTGGCATCGAGCGGTGACAGGCCCGGGCTGATCGCCACCAACGTCACACCGTCCAGCAGCGACACGGCGAACGGGCCGCTCACGAATTCGGCGTCCGGCACATGCGCACGCAGCGCCGGCAGGTTGGCCGGTGCCTCGCGCGTGTCGGCCACGCGCACGCGGGCGCCATGACGTGCGCACCAGCGCGCCATGGCGAGGCCGGATTCCCCGAGGCCGAGCACCAACACCACCGGCACGTCGAACTGGCCGAACATGCGCGGCTCTTGTGCGGTTTCAGCGGCGGGCATCGGCTCGGAGGAATCGAGCGTCGCGACAACGGCGTCCACGGCGGCATCCGGCTGGGTGGCGGCCATGTCGTCGTCCGGAGTGATGGGGGCGTCGGTCATGTCGGTCATGTCCGTGCTCACCGCAGCTTCAGGGTCGACAGGCCGATCAGCACCAGCATCATGGTGATGACCCAGAAGCGCACGACCACTTGCGTTTCCTTCCAGCCGGACAGCTCGAAATGGTGATGCAGCGGCGCCATGCGGAACAGGCGCCTGCCCTCGCCATAACGCTTCTTGGTGAACTTGAACCACGTCACCTGCAGCATTACGGAGACGGTCTCGGCGACAAAGATGCCGCCCATGATGAAGAGCACGATTTCCTGACGCACGATCACGGCGATGGTGCCCAGCGCCCCGCCCAGCGCCAGCGCGCCCACGTCACCCATGAACACCTGTGCCGGATGCGCGTTGAACCACAGGAAGGCCAGCCCTGCACCTGCCATCGCCGAGCAGAAGATCAACAACTCGCCCGCGCCCGGAATGTGCGGGAACAGCAGGTATTTGCTATAGACAGCACTGCCCATCACGTAGGCGAACACGCCCAGCGCGCTACCCACCAGCACGACCGGCATGATGACGAGGCCATCGAGGCCGTCGGTCAAGTTCACCGCGTTGCTGGAGCCGACGATCACGAGGTACGTCAGGATGATGAAACCGAACACGCCGAGCGGATAGCTGATCTCTTTGAAGAACGGCACGATCAGGTGCGACTTGGCCGGCAGGTTCAATGACAGGCCGCTGCGCACCCACTCCATGAACAGCTCGAGCACGCGCATGTTGCTCGTCTCGGACACCGAAAACGCCAGATACGCCGCCGCGAACAGGCCGATCACGGTCTGCCAGAAGAACTTCTCACGCGAAGACATGCCCTTCGGATCACGGTGCACGACCTTGCGGTAGTCATCGACCCAGCCAACCGTGCCGTAGCCCAGCGTGACCAGCAGCACGATCCAGATGAAGCGGTTGCCCCAATCGGCCCACAGCAGCGTCGACACGGCAATGCCGATGAGCACCAGCACGCCGCCCATGGTGGGCGTGCCGGCCTTGACCAGGTGCGTCTGCGGACCGTAGCTGCGCACGGCCTGGCCGACTTTCAGTTCCGTCAGGCGACGGATCACCCATGGCCCGAACCCGAGGCCGATCACCAGCGCCGTGAGCGATGCCATCACGGCGCGGAACGTCAGATAGTTGAAGACGCGCAGGAAGCCGTAGTCGTTCTGCAACCATTGCGCCAATGCCAATAACATGGGTTCTTGCTTCCCTTAATGCTGCTGTTGTGTGTTGGAACCGGTCGGCAAATCCGCGACCGGGTCTTTCAAGACCAGCGCTTCCACAATGCGTTCCATCCGCATGAAGCGCGAGCCCTTCACCAATACCGTCGCGCCTGGCGCAATGGCGGCCAGGCCGTGTTCGATCAAGTCTTCCGCCGACGCAAAATGCTGCGCGCCCGCGCCGAATGCATCGACTGTGTGACGCGCAAGCTCGCCGGTTGCGAGCACCGCGTCGATGCCGTGCGCGCGCGCATACGCGCCGATCTCTTCGTGGAATGCCGGGCCCTGCGAGCCCACTTCACCCATGTCGCCCAGCACCAGGCAGCGCGGCGCGGGCGGCGTGACGAGCGCGTCGATCGCCGCGCGCATCGAATCGGGGTTCGCGTTGTACGTGTCGTCGATGACAAGGCCGCCGTGCGTGCCCTGCTTGCGCTGCAACCGCCCCTTGACCGGCGCGAAGTTGCCGAGCGCTTGTGCAATGACCTCGGGAGCTACACCGGCCGCCAGCGCGCATGCCGTGGCGGCCAGCGCATTGCGCGCGTTGTGCAAGCCGAGCAGCGGCAAGGTGATGACGAAGCGCTGGCCCGGCGCCTGCACATCGATGCGTTGCCCGGCGACGGAGTCCAACACCGTGCCCGTCACAGCCCCGGCATCGATACCGAAGTCGAGCACGCGGCGCGAACCCGCCGCGGCTTGCCACACCGGCGCGTATTCGCCACCGTTGGCCGCATCGCGCGGATACACCGCTACGCCATCGGCCGGCAACGCGGCCAGCACAGCGGCGTGTTCTTCAGCCACCGCTTCCACGCTGACCATGAATTCCTGGTGCTCGCGCTGGGCGTTGTTGATCATCGCGACGGTCGGCTGGGCAATGGCAGCCAATACGGCCGTCTCGCCCGGATGGTTCATGCCAAGTTCGAGCACGGCCAGCTTGTGTTGCGCGTTCAGTCGGAACAGCGTGAGCGGCAGGCCGATGTCGTTGTTGAAATTGCCGGCAGTCGCCAGGCGGGCGTCTTCACCAACGGCCTGCGCGAAGATCGCGGAGATCATCTCCTTGACCGTGGTCTTGCCGTTGCTGCCCGTCACGGCAACGACGGGAATCGGGAACTGGCGGCGCCAGCCGGCGGCAAGCTGGCCGAGCCCGATGCGCGTATCGGCGACGGTCAGCACGGCGACGTTGGTGACATCGAGCGTGGCGGCCGGTGCGCGCGACACCAGCACGGCAGCAGCGCCACGCGCCACCACTTCGGGCAGGAAGTCGTGCGCATCGAAACGCTCGCCGATCAGCGCGACGAACAGATCGCCGGGTTGCACGGCGCGGCTGTCGGTCGTCACGCGCAGGATCGCTGCGTCGGGGCCGGCAAGATAGGCACCGGCCATCCAGGCAGCGGCGTCGGTGGCATGCATCATGACGGTCGCGGCGCTCATGCATTCACCCCGCGGGCGGCGAGCGCCAGACGCACATGTTCCTGATCGGAGAACGGCCGCTTGCGACCGGCAATCTCCTGGGTCGATTCATGTCCCTTGCCGGCCACGACGATCACGTCATGCGCATCGGCGTGGCGCACGGCGTGCAGGATGGCGGCCGCGCGGTCTTCGATCTGGGTGGCGGCGCGCGGGTTGTCCATGCCGTCGGCGATCTCGTCGAGGATGTGCTGCGGATCTTCGCTGCGCGGGTTGTCGGAGGTCAGCACCACGTGCGGCGCCAGGCGCTCGGCGATGGCGCCCATCTGCGGACGCTTGCCGGGGTCGCGGTCGCCACCGCAGCCGAACACGGCCCAGAGCTTGCCGCCCCGCGCTTCGGTAATCGGCGCAAGCGCGCGCAGCGTCTGCTCCAGCGCGTCGGGCGTATGGGCGTAGTCGACCACCACGAGGGGGCCGTCTTCACCGCCGAAACGCTCCATGCGGCCGCTCACGGGCTGCAGCTTTTCCAAGCGCGCGATGGCGTCCTGCCACGGCACGCCAGCCGCAAGCAGTGCGCCCAGCACACCCAACAGATTCGATACGTTGAACAGGCCGACGGTGGGGGCATGCACGGTTGCGTGGCCAAAGCTGCCATCCACGTCGAACGACGTGCCGGTGCGATGCGCACGCACGTTGCTGGCGCGCAGCCATTGCGTGGCGCCGTGCTGCGCAGCGGCTTCGCCGTCGATGCCGTATTCGATGGTTTCGACTTCGGCGCGGGCGTTCTGCAGCAGGCGCACACCGGCCGCATCGTCACGGTTGATGACCGCCGCGCGCAGGCCGAGCCAGCTGAACAGGCGCGCCTTGGCCAGTTCGTACTCGGCCATCGTGCCGTGGTAGTCGAGGTGATCCTGCGTCAGGTTGGTGAACACTGCGATGTCGAAGCAGGTGCCATCCACGCGACCTTGCTCCAGGCCATGCGAGGACACTTCCATGGCGATGGCGCGGGCGCCCGCGCGATGCAGATCGGCGAGGCTGCGCTGGAGCTGGATGGCGTCCGGCGTGGTGAAGCCGGTCGCGGCCAGCGCATCGACAAACCCCGTGCCGAGCGTACCCACCACTGCGCAACGCTCGCCGTGTTTGGTCAGCGCCTGCGCAATCCATTGCGAACACGAAGTCTTGCCGTTGGTGCCCGTCACGCCAATGACGCGCAGCGCCTCGGGGCCCGGCACGCCGTACCACTGCGCGGCCAGCGGCCCGGCCAATTCGGCCAAGCCATCCACCGGCAGGATGCGCACGGGCGCATCGGCGGGCATCGCGTAACCGTGGGCTTCGGCCAGCACGGCGGAAGCGCCAGCCTCGATGGCCTGCGGAATATGCGGACGGCCATCGCCACGTTGGCGCACATTGCCGAGCACGTACGCGACGAACACATCGCCGGTCTTGAGCTTGCGCGTATCGCTGGTGAGGTCGGCACCAGCCGGCGCCTGGGCGCGCAGCCAATCGACAACCGGCGCAAGACGAGCGGCGATCGTCGGACGGTCGGAGGTGGGCTTGGCTGTCATTGCAGGCCTCCCACCGGCTCTTCCGGCACGTCCGGCGTCATCACGAGCTGGCGCACCGGCGAATCCGGCGGCACATTGAGTGCGCGCAGGGTGCCACCGACGATCTGCGAGAACACCGGGCCGGCCGCGCCACCGCCGTAGCGGTTGCCCACCGTGGGCTCGTCCACGCTCACCGCCACGATGATCCGCGGGTTCGACATCGGCGCCAGGCCAATGAAGGAGGCGCGATACTTCGAGCGGTCATAGCCGCGTCCGGTGTGCTTCCAGGCCGTACCGGTCTTGCCGCCGACGCGATAGCCCATCACCTGGGCTTGCGGAGCGGTGCCGCCCGGCGCCGTCACCGTCTCCAGCATCTGGCGAACCTGGCGCGCCACCTCCGGCGAAATCACACGTTCGCCCTGCGGCGGCTGCCCATCGGTGCGGTACATGGTGATCGGGATCAGCTCGCCATCGTGCGCGAAGATGGTGTACGCATGAGCAATCTGGAACAGCGACACCGACAGGCCGTAGCCGTACGACATGGTCGCCTGCTCGATGCGGCGCCATTTGTTTGCCGGGCGCAGCCGCCCCGCCACCGCGCCCGGGAAGCCGATCTTCGGCGCCTGCCCCAGGCCCACGCTCGTGAACATGTCCCACATTTCCTGCGGCTTGAGCATCATCGCGATCTTCGTCGTGCCGATGTTGCTCGAATGCTGGATGACCTGCGCGACCGTCAGCGTGCCGTAGTTGCCGGTGTCGGAAATGGTCGCGCCTTCAAAGCTGTACTTGCCGTTGGTCTGCACCAGCGTGTTGGGCGTCACGCGCTTGAGCTGCAGTGCCAGGCTGATGGTGATCGGCTTCATCATCGAGCCGGGCTCGAAGGTGTCGGTCAGCACGCGGTTGCGCAGCTGTTCGCCCGACAGGCGCGTGCGGTCGTTCGGGTTGTAGGTCGGGTAGTTGGCGAGTGCCAGCACCTCGCCGGTCTGAGCATCCAGCACGATCGCGCTGGCAGCCTTGGCGTGGGTACGCTCGATCGCGGCCTTCAGCTCGTTGAAGGTCAGGTACTGGATCTTGGCGTCGATCGACAGGGTCTGGTCATGCCCATCCCGCGGGGCCTTGAGCACGCCCACGTCTTCCACCACGCGGCCCAGTCGATCCTTGATCACCTGGCGCTGGCCGGCGGCACCGGCGAGGTCGGACTCGCGCGCCAGCTCCATGCCTTCCTGGCCCTTGTCCTCGACGTTGGTGAAGCCGACGATGTGCGCCATCGCCTCGCCTTCCGGATAGAAGCGCTTGTATTCACGCGTCTGATAGATACCTTCGATCTTCAGCGCGGCGATCTGATCGGCCACCTCGGGCAGCACCTGGCGCTTGAGGTAGACGAAGCCCTTGTCTTCGCCCAGCTTGCCCGACAGCTCCTTGTTATTCATGCCGAGGAGCTTGGCGAGCTTCTTCATGTCTTCGCCGGGCACGTTGTTGGGCACGTCTTCGGGCACGGCCCAGATGGCCTTCACCGGCAGGCTGGTGGCCAGCACCAGACCATTGCGATCGAGAATCTTGCCGCGCGTGGCCGGCAGCTCCAGCGTGCGCTGGAAGCGCTTCTTGCCCTCGGCTTCATAGAAGCGATTGCCAGGACCTTGAATCCACAGCGCGCGGCCGATCAGCGCCAGGAACGCCGCGAACATCAGGAAGACGACCAGCTTCGAGCGCCACATCGGCAGGCGCAAGCCCAAAACGGGGCTGGCGGAAAACTGGCCCAGGCGCGCGCGTGCCGTGGTGCCGTTGGATTTGCGTGCGCCGCTCATGGCTGGACTCCGGAAGCCGTGGGCGCGCTGCCCGCCACCGAGGACGCCATCGAGGACGTCCCAGCGGCCGGCAAATCGGCAAACCCCTGCAGATACTGCGTGCGGCCCGCCTGCGCGGGCGACATCTTCAATTGCCTGCTCGCGATATCGGCAATGCGAGCGCTCTTGCCCAGCGCGCTCTGCTCATATTGCAGACGCGACCAGTCGGTGTTCAGTTGCTTCTCTTCCGCCTGCGCACGATCCAGCGCGACAAACAGTTGCCGCGCCTGATGCTGTGCGTTGACCAGCGACAGCGCACACAGCACCAGCGCGGTCAGCAGGAACATGTTCAGGCGGTTCATGGCGTGGGTCTCCGCGAATCAGCAGCTGTCAGCAACGCTCGGCCACGCGCATGATGGCCGAACGCGCACGCGGATTGGCCGACACCTCGGCCTCCGACGGCTTCACGCGGCCGAGCAGGCGCAACTGCGGCGCCGGCAGCTCATGCGCACGCAGCGGCGCCCGACGCAGTTCCGGCGCGGCGGATTGCTCCGGGCGCGCCAGGGCCTGCATGAAGCGCTTGACGATGCGGTCTTCCAGCGAATGGAAGCTGATCACGACGAGACGTCCCCCTGTTCCAAGCGTTCAAAGGCGGCCTTCAGACCGGTTTCGAGGTCCGCAAGCTCTTGATTGACGTGAATCCGTAAAGCTTGAAAGGTGCGGGTCGCAGGGTCTTGACCCTTCTCGCGTGTTTTGACGGCTTGCGCCACGAGCGCGGCAAGCTCGGATGTGCGATCGAGAGGACCTCGATCCCCGGATTGGCCCCGGCGAGCAACAATCGCCTTTGCAATCTGTACAGCAAACCGTTCTTCCCCATAGTCCCGTATCACCCTCGCAATGTCGCGCTCATCAGTCTCGGCCAGCCATTGGGCTGCGGTGATGCCGCGCGTGGTGTCCATCCGCATGTCGAGCGGGCCATCCATCCGGAACGAGAAGCCACGTGCGCCTTCGTCGATCTGCGGCGAGCTGATGCCGAGATCGAGCAGCACGCCGGCCACCCGCTCCACGCCGCGCGCGTCCAGGCACTGGGCCATCTGCGCGAAGCTGTCATGCTCAATAGCGAAGCGGGCATCCTCTACGGTGCCCGCTTCGGTGATTGCTGCTGGGTCCTTGTCGAAGGCGACAAGTCTGCCGCCGGGCCCCAGCCGTTCTAGGATGCGCCGGCTGTGCCCGCCCCTCCCGAAGGTTCCATCGATATAGATGCCGTCGTCGCGCCAGATGAGCGCGTCGACCGCTTCGTCTAAGAGCACCGTCTGATGGCGCAGTCCCGTACTGGCTTGGGTTGTCATCGCGCGTCATCAAAGGAGAAATTCTTGAGGGCGTCGGGCATGCCTTGCGCCATGGCGGCCTGCTCCTTCGCGGTGTACGTGGCGGCGTCCCAGACTTCGAAGTGGCTGCCCATGCCAAGCAGCATCACGTCACGTTCAAGGAGGCGGCCGTGCGCAGTTCCGGGGTGATGAGGACGCGGCCGGCGGTATCGAGTTCGACATCGGCGGCGCTGCCCAGGAAGATCCGTTTCCACCAGTGGGCCTCCATCGGCAGCGCGGCGATGCGCTCGCGGAAGCGTTCCCACTCCGGGCGCGGAAACAGCATGAGGCAACCGTCCGGGTGCTTGGTCACAGTCACCCGGCCCTCGGCCTGCAGCTGGAGCGCTTCGCGGTGCCGCGACGGAATGGACATCCGCCCTTGGCATCCAGCGTCAGCGCCGACGCACCCTGGAACACGTTGGTTTCTCTCTCCGTGTGGCGACCCGATCGCCACTCACCTTGCCGTCAACTGGTCCGCAAACGGCCGCTTTAAACCACAAAACTACACTTTCTGACACTGTTTCCCACTTTAGAGGAACGACTTTGGGCGGTCAAGGCTTGCGCAGGCTTGCGAGACGGAAAATTTGCAATCAGAACAATGACTTAGCGCACCTACCCGGAGGTGCTCAGCCACTTTTCCCAATCAAATGAAGGAGATAGCGTGGTTTATGCAGAAACCACGTGAGAGAACGGCGAGCGACGACCCGCCAGAGGGAGGGCGCGGAGCACCGACAGTAAAGCTCGGGCGAATGGAGGAGCGAACGCCGTGTCGTCGGGCTGTCGACCCGCGACACGCGCTTCAGATGCGGTAGGCGGCGGTCGTCATGATGCGCGACGCGACGCGCATCGCTTGGCGGATGGGCGCGGGAAGATCAATGCCGCCAGCTTGGCGCGCGTTGTCGCCGTGGCGGATTTCGTCGTCGCGCATCTGGGCGACGATGGCGCGCGAGCGGGTGTCCTGGTCGGGCAATGTGTCGAGATGGCCGTCGAGGTGGTGTTCGACCTGGCGCTCGGTCTCTGCGACGAAGCCGAGGCTGATCTTGTCTCCGAGGCGTCCGGCGACCGCGCCGATGGCGAAAGCGCCGGCATACCACAGCGGATTCAGCAGGCTCGGGCGGTCATTCAATTCCTGCAGGCGTTGCGCGCACCAGGCGAGGTGATCCTCTTCTTCGCGTGCCGCTTCGTCGAGCTGGGCTCGGATGGCGGGATCCCGGGCGAACAGCGCTTGCCCCTGGTACAGGGCCTGGGCGCAGACCTCGCCGACATGGTTCACGCGCATCAGGCCGGCGGCATGGCGGCGCTCGGCCTCGGAAAGTTTGGTGGCGTTCTCGGTCCTGTCCGGGGAGGTGGACGCGATAACGGCATCGGCAGGGTTCGGTCGGCTGGCGCGGGTGACGCCTGCCACAGCGCGCAAGGCGCGGTCGAATTCAGGGATGAAGCGGTCGAGCATATGTACGGGCACCGCCGGCAATGGCGTGCGGCGCGATCGTCATTGTAAGGCCGGCATCGGGCGGGACCTTGCGTCCGATCAGGACGTCGCTGACCAAACACTACTGTACGGGATAACCCTGTTGGCGCGCGGATCGCATCTAAAACCGCAACGAATCAACGCCGCCCATCGCCAATCTATTTCAAATTCGGAAACAGCCTGTTGCCGGGATCAGACAGCAAACGGGCGTTTACGAACATTCGTTCGCAAATTTCGACCGGGCCCAGTACCGCGTTGCTACATTAGTCAGCGACTTCGTTTGAAAGTCATGGGGCGGGAAGACAAGAACGGAGGGTCTGCCTGCCGCTGAATTCAATAAATAAAGATCTGGAGACCGACCGATGAAGAAATCGCTGCTGGCATTGGCAGTGCTGGGCACGTTTGCGGGTGTTGCGCAGGCTCAGTCGAGTGTGACGCTGTATGGCGTGGTCGACGCCAACGTTGAGTACGTCAACCACGCGCAAGCCGTAACGGCTGCGGGGGTGGTCATCCCGGGCAGCAGCGGTTCGCGCCTGGCGATGCAGGCCGGCGGCCTGTCTTCCAATCGCTGGGGCTTGCGCGGCGTTGAAGACATCGGCGGCGGTCTCAAGGGCCTGTTCGTGCTGGAGTCGGGCTACGGCATGGACACCGGCACGCTGCAGCAGGGCGGACGCCTGTTCGGCCGCCAGGCGTTTGTCGGCTTGCAGGGCAACTGGGGCAAGATCACGCTGGGCCGGCAATACACCACGATCTTCGACATGATGGCGAACTTCTCGCCGACCGGTTACGCCACGCAGTATGAGCCGGTGGTGGGCCAGCTCGGCCCGAACTTCCGCGAAGACAACGTCATCAAGTACACCGGCGCATTCGGCCCGCTGACCGTGGAAGGCCACTGGTCGTTCGGCGAGCGCGCCGGCAGCCAGACCGCCAACTCGGCGTACGGCGTGGGCGCAAACTACTTTGGCGGCCCGTTCGGCCTGGGTATCGCCTATGACGAAGTGAAGGTCCTGACGGCAGCCGAAGCCCTGGGCGGCCCCGGCAACGAGTACGCCAAGGACAAGCGCGCCGCCATTGCCGCGAGCTACACGGTGGGCCCGGTCAAGGTCATGGGCGGCTATCGCTACGGCAAGACCGACACGGCTTCGTCTGGCGCCACGCTGGCGCTGCTGCCGCACCGCGACGACTATTACTGGGCGGGCGTGAACTACCAGGTGACGCCGGCCCTGGGCCTGACGCTGGCGTACTACTACGACAACATCAAGGAAGCGACCATCGGCGGCGCCACGGTCAACCCGCGTAACCCGCAGCAGTGGCAGTTCATCGCCGACTACAACTTCTCCAAGCGCACCGACGTGTACCTGAGCGCCGCGTATGCGCGCAATGCGTCGCTGAACTGGGATTCGATCGGCTATGTGACGAACCCGGCAACGGGCGCGCAGACGTCGGTGGGCTACCTGCCGGCTGCATCGCAGACGTACTTCATCACGCCGAACTCGGATAACCAGGTCGGTGTGGCGATCGGCGTGCGCCACAAGTTCTGACGCACGCATTGTTTTTGCCCGCCGCCCCTCTCCTTGGCGGGCGCAGGAAGGCACCTTCGGGTGCCTTTTTGCATGGCTGCGCGCTATGCTGTGCCGACCCAAAAACATCATCGGAGGAGACATGACCGTGCCTTGCACGCTGCGCCGCACCTTGCTGCGCGCAGCCCTTGCCGGCGCTGCTGCCGGCGTCATCGCGTTGCCTGCGGCGGCGCAAACCCCGCCGTATCCAGCCAAGCCGATCACCATCGTCGTGCCGTTCACGCCGGGCGGCACGACCGACATCCTGGCGCGCGCCGTCGCCGCCGAGCTCACGCGCGGCGCCGGCTGGAACGTCATCGTCGACAACCGGCCTGGTGCGGGCGGCAACATCGGCTCGACGCTCGTGGCCAAGGCCGCGCCCGACGGCTACACGCTGCTGATGGGCACGGTCGGCACGCACGCCATCAACCAGACCCTGTACTCGCAGAACGGCGTGCGACTGGGTTTCGATCCGATCAAGGACTTTGCGCCGATCACGCTGGTGGCCTCCGTGCCGAACGTGCTCGTGGTCAACCCGGCCTTTGCGCAGAAGAACAAGATCAACTCGGTGAAGGACCTCATCGACTACGCGAAGGCCAATCCGGGCAAGCTGAACATGGCGTCGTCGGGTAACGGCACGTCGATCCATCTGGCCGGCGAGCTGTTCAAGACGCAGACGGGCACGAGCATGGTCCACGTGCCTTACAAGGGCAGCGGTCCAGCGCTGACCGATCTGATCGGCGGCACGATGGACCTGATGTTCGACAACCTGCCCTCGGCCATGCCGCAGATCAAGGGCGGCAAGCTGAAGGCGCTGGCCGTCACGAGCGCCAAACCCTCGCCGGCGCTGCCCGGTGTGCCAACCGTCGCGCAAGCCGCCGGCCTGCCTCAATACGAGGCGAGCTCGTGGTTCGGGCTGCTGGCGCCAGCCGGCACGCCGCCGGCCATCGTGTCGCGCATCCAGCAGACGGTGGCGAAATCGCTGGCAAGCCCCGCCGTCAAGGAGAAGCTCGAAGCGCAAGGCGCCGAGCCCGTGGGCGACACGCCCGAGCAGTTCGCCGCGCACATCCGCGCCGAGACGGCGAAGTGGGCCGCGGTCGTGAAGGCCTCGGGCGCAAAGGTGGATTGACCGCGCAGCCATTGAGCACGCCGCACGCCGCGCGCACAATGGGCGGCCTTCATAACGACAACAACGCAACGTCCCCGGGAGACCTGCATGTCCTCTTCGACTTCCCCGACCCTGGCGTCGTCCGCCTCGGACGCGGCCACCGACGCGAGCCGCTCGCGCATCGTCTTTGCGAGCTTCATCGGCACGGCCATCGAGTTCTACGATTTCTATGTCTATGCGACCGCCGCGGCGCTGGTGATCGGACCCGTATTCTTTCCGCACGGGTCTGCCACGGCGCAGGCGCTGTCGGCATTCGTCACGTTCGGTATCGCGTTTATCGCGCGGCCGATCGGCTCGTTCCTGTTCGGCCACTTTGGCGATCGCATCGGGCGCAAATCGACGCTGGTGGCATCGTTGCTGGTGATGGGCATTTCGACCACGCTGATCGGGCTGGTGCCGGGCTACGACAGCATCGGCACGCTCGCACCGATCCTGCTGTGCATCCTGCGTTTCGGCCAGGGCATCGGGTTGGGCGGCGAATGGGGCGGCGCAGCGCTGCTGGCGACCGAGAACGCGCCAGCGGGCAAGCGCGGCTGGTTTGGCATGTTTCCGCAGTTGGGACCGTCGGTGGGCTTCCTGGCATCGAACGGGCTGTTCTTTGGCCTGGCGATCGCGCTATCGGACGAGCAGTTCCGCAGCTGGGGCTGGCGCGTGCCTTTCCTGGTGAGCGCAGTGCTCGTAGCGCTGGGCCTGTATGTGCGATTGAAGATCGCCGAGACGCCAGCCTTCCAGGCGGCCATCGATCGGCACGAACGCGTGAAGGTGCCCGTCGCCGAACTGCTGGCGCGCCACTGGTGGCCGACGCTCCTGGGCGCGCTCGCCATGGTCGTCTGCTACACGCTGTTCTATATCTCGACGGTGTTTTCGCTGTCGTACGGCGTGGGTACGCTGCACTTCTCGCGCCCGAGCTTCCTGGGGCTGCTGTGCCTGGCCGTGGTGTTCATGGGGCTGGCGACGCCGCTGTCAGCGTGGGCGTCGGATCGCTTTGGCCGCAAGCCGGTGCTGATCGTCGGCATCGTCGCAGCCATTTTGTCGGGCTTCACGATGGCGCCGCTGCTGGGGAGTGGGCAGACGCCGCTGGTGGCGCTGTTCCTCATCATCGAGCTGTTCCTGATGGGCGTGACCTTCGCACCGATGGGCGCGCTGCTGCCAGAGCTGTTCCCGACCAACGTGCGCTACACGGGCGCCGGCGTGTCGTACAACCTGGGCGGTATTCTGGGCGCGTCGATTGCGCCGTACATCGCGCAGAAGCTGGCTGAGCAAGGCGGCCTGAGCTGGGTCGGCATGTATGTGTCGGCAGCCGCGGTGGTCAGCCTGATCGGCGTGCTGTGCATGCGCGAAACGCGTGATACCCGGCTGATGTAAGGACCGCGCATAGCGACGCGCTTAATCCCACGAGTGGCGGCCCGAGCGACCACGCTTGACGTCGCCACGCGCGCGCTTGCCTTCCAGACGGCGCGTCTTGGAAGCGCGCGTGGGCTTGGTGGCGATCCGCGACTTCGGCACCGAAAGCCCCGTCGCGATGAACGCGATCAGACGTTCACGCGCATCCTGGCGGTTGCGGTCCTGCGTGCGAAACCGTTGTGCATCAATCACAATCACGCCCTGATCGGCCAAGCGGCGGTCGCGCTTTCCCAACAGGCGAGCCCGCAATGCCTCCGGCAACGACGGCGATTGGGCGATGTCAAAGCGCAACTCCACCGCCGTCGATACCTTGTTGATGTTTTGCCCACCCGCCCCGCTTGCGCGCACAAAGCGCTCGACCAGTTCGGACTCCGGAATAGACAATTGGGGGGTGATTTTGAGATCGGTGCCAGGCATTGGGGCATTGTAGGGAGAACCCGTTTTTCTGGAGATCAGCGTATGTATCGGGGAGAACGTTTCAACGGCTTCAGCCACCTGGCCGGGGCCATCCTTGCCGCCGCTGGCATGGCCGTTCTGGTAACGTCGTCCGCCCTGCACCACGACGCGTGGAAGGTCATCAGTTCCGTCGTCTACGGCACGACGCTCGTCCTGCTCTACACCATCTCCACGCTGTATCACAGCGTGCGCGGGCCGGCCAAAAGCATCTTCCAGCGCCTCGACTATTGCGCCATCTATCTGTTGATCGCCGGTAGCTATACCCCTTTTGCGCTCGTTACGTTGCGCGGCCCTGGGGCTGGGCGCTGTTCGGCATCAACTGGGCGCTGGCGGCCATCGGCATTGCGCAGGAACTCTGGATCGGCCGCCGCACGCTTGTTCTCGCTGCTGATCTACGTGGTGATGGGCTGGCTGGTGCTGATCGCCATGGGGCCGCTGGCGGCCGCCCTGCCTGCGCCGGGCCTGTGGTGGCTGGTGGCCGGAGGTGCGCTTTACACGGCCGGCATCGGCTTCTTCCTCTTTGACGAGAAGGTGCGGCACTTCCACGGCATCTGGCATTTGTTCGTGCTGGCGGGCAGCGCGTGCCAGTTCGTCAGCATCCTGCTGTACGTCGGCTGACCGCCATGAAAAAAGCCGCGATTCCTCGCGGCTTTTTTATTGCAACTACGCAGACTCAGGCTCGCTTCTTCATCGCCTCGTCCCGCAGTTCGCGGCGCAAGATCTTGCCGACGTTGGTCTTCGGCAGCTCGTTGCGGAACTCGATGAACTTCGGGCGTTTGTAACCGGTGAGCTGGTCCTTGCAGAATTCCTGCAGCTTCTGTTCGGTCAGCGACGGATCGCGACGCACCACGAACAGCTTCACCACCTCGCCCGAATGCACGTCGGGCACGCCCACGGCGGCCACTTCCAGCACGCCCGGGCACATCGCCACCACGCCTTCGATCTCGTTCGGATACACGTTGAAGCCCGACACCAGGATCATGTCCTTCTTGCGATCGACGATCTTGGTGTAGCCACGCTCGTCCATCACGCCCACGTCGCCCGTCTTGAAGAAACCGTCGGCATACATGACCTTGGCGGTCTCGTCGGGGCGCTTCCAGTAACCCGCCATGACCTGCGGGCCGCGGATGCAGATTTCGCCCGCCTGGCCGATCGGTAGGTCGCGGCCTTCGTCGTCGCGAATGGCGATTTCCGTGCCAGGAATCGGCAAACCCACGGTGCCCGAAAACTTGTCGGTATCCGTCGGGTTGCAGATGGCCGACGGCGAGGTTTCCGACAGACCATAGCCTTCGATGATCGGGCACCCCGTCACCTCGAGCCACTTCTTGGCCACGGCTTCCTGCACCGCCATGCCGCCACCGTTGGCCACGCGCAGGTTCGAGCAGTCGACATCCTTGAATTCAGGATGGTTCAGCAGCGCGTTGTACAGCGTGTTCACGGCCGGGAACATGTGGAAGCGGTACTGCTTGAGCACCTTGATGAAGCCCGGGATGTCACGCGGATTCGGGATCAGCACGGCCAGCCCGCCCTTGCGCATCGACAGCAGGCAGCACACCGTCAGCGCGAAGATGTGATACAGCGGCAGCGCGGTGATGGTGACGATCTCTTCGTCGGCGGCCAGCATGCGGCCATCGCGACCGGGCTTGGTGAGCGCAGGGTTCATCCAGGCTTCCGATTGCAGCACGTTGGCAACGATGTTCCGATGCAGCAGCGTCGCACCCTTCGACACGCCGGTCGTGCCGCCCGTGTATTGCAGGAAGGCCACGTCGTCGGGGCCGACGGAAGTCGGCTTGAGCGTCTGCTTGGCGCCCTCTTCCAGCGCGGTGTTGAAGCGGATGCAGTTGGGCAGTTCCCACGCCGGCACCATCTTCTTGACGCTGCGCACCACGAAATTGACCAGCATGCCCTTGAGGCCGCCGAGCATATCGCCCATGCTGGCCACCACGATGTGCTTGACCGGCGTATTCGGCAGCACCTGCTGCAGCGTCGTCGCGAAGTTCTCCAGGATGATGATGGCTTCGGCACCGCTGTCCTTGAGCTGGTGCTCCAGCTCGCGCGGGGTGTAAAGCGGGTTGACGTTGACGACCACATAGCCGGCACGCAGCACGGCGGCCAACGCCACGGGGTACTGCAGCACGTTCGGCATCATCAACGCGACGCGGGCGCCGGGCGCCAGACCGCGCGATTGCAGCCACGCCGCCAGTTGGCGCGAGAGCGTATCCAGCTCGCCGTAGGTCAGCACCTTGCCCATGCATTCAAATGCACGGCGGTTGCGGTTCTTCTGGAAAGAATCCTCAAGCAGATGGGCCAGCGATCGATACTGCGACGCATCGATCTCGGCCGGTACCCCGGCGGGATACTGCTTCAGCCACGGCTTATCCATGGGCGTGTCTCCTGGCGATTGTCGATTTTTTTCGAATGGTCGTTCGTTTTTTTCGGCATCCTACGCGGATGTCTGTGTCAAAACAATAACTTAGACGGTTCCCTCAGCCGGCCGGCCTCGCTTGAAACTGGTGCAGAAACCGCTGTTGGCATCACTTTTGCGTGATGCCGGCAGACGTCGCCATCGCGGGCGGCGCCAACAATCGCAGGGCGGCTTCGCGTTGCGGTTTGGGCTCGCGCGCCATCGCTTTGACGTCGGCATAGAAGCGCGCCCAGTCGCCGCCATCACGGTGATACAGCGCCGTGAACGCCGGCACCCATTCCAGGTAGCTTGCGACAGCGCCCAGATGCGCGTTCGACAGCGGCTGCGCGAACCAACGGTCGTAACCGGTATAACCGCCCCAGCTTGCCTTGAGCTTGGCGTAATCGGCCTGCAGGCTCGCGAAGATGGCGCGTTTTCCGGCGCGCTTCTCGTCGTCCGACACGGGGCTGGCATACAGCGTCTCCAGCCGGTTGCGGTACTCGAGCAGCAGGGCGCGGAATTGTACGCGGCGGGCGTCGTACGTGGCGTATTCCGCGCGAATTTCCGGCGTAGCGGCATCCGCCAGCCAGCGTTCGACGCCAATGGTTTCCACGGCAGTGGCAAACGATTCGTTGAACGCGGTATCGCCCTTGGCGTAGACGACCTGATGCGCCAGCTCATGAAAAATCAGCCGCGCCAGCTCGCCTTCCGGCAGGCCGACGAAGGTATTGAGCAGCGGGTCGTCAAAATAACCCAGTGTGGAATACGCAGGAATGCCGGCCACATCCACGTCCAGGCCTTGGGCGCGCAGGGTGTCGGCGTAGGCCATGGCGGCGTTGCGGTCGTAATAGCCGCGATACGTCACGCAGCCGACGACGAGGAAACACCATTCCTTGAGCTTGACCGACAGCTCCGGCGCCGCAAACACGTTCCACACCGCGAACGGACGCTTGAGATTGGCGTAGACGCGATAGCTGCCGTTGTCGGGCAGGCCCAGCTCGCGCGACGCATAGATGCGGATGCTGCGCGCATCCTCCAGGCGTTTGGCGAGCTTGTCGTTGTGAGCCTGCCGGGCGTCGTCGATGGCTTGGTCGATCGACTCGCGCTGCGCCATCAGCGAGAGATGTCCGCTGACGGACTGGTAGTAATAACCGACGGTGTCGCAGCCGGCCAGCAACGCCGAACCGGCAAGCGACAGCGCAAGACACAGCGCGCGTGCGGCCCGCATGATCGCCCCGTCAGGCGGCCTGTGCCAACGGCGCGACCTCGACCAGGCAATCGTAGAAAGTGGGCGCGCGGCCCATGTCGGTCAGGCGCTGGCTGGTCAGCTCGTTGGCGTTGGTGCCGTCGGGCGCGAGCTTCTTCCACCAGATCGACAGGCCAACGACCACGCCGCGCCGCGCACGGTCCGTCACGCGGGCACGCGCCTGCATGGTGCCGCGATCGTTGAAGATGCGGACAAGCTCGCCATCGATGACGCCGCGCGCATTCGCATCGTCGGGATGGATGTCGAGGTGCGGCTCGCCTTCGGTGTTGCGCAGGCTGTCGACGTTGACGAAGGTGGAGTTCAGGAAGTTGCGCGCCGGCGGCGAGATCATCGACAGCGGATAACGCTTGGCCAGCTCAGGCGTGCTGATCGCCGACTCATGCGGCGGCACATAGCCGGGCAGCGGGTCAAGACCGTCCTTGGCCATCTGCTCGGAATAGAACTCGCAGCGGCCGGACGGCGTGCGATAGCCGCCACGAGCCAGCGGCGCGGCGGGGTGCGCCAGCTTCTGCCAGCCCTCGCGCTTGAGCGTGGCCCAGTCGATGTGCGCGGCGGCCGGGTCGTCACGGCGCACGGCCTGGCTGGCGATGTCGTCGTCCGAGTCGGCAAAGCAGGCGTCGTTAAAGCCCATGCGCTTGGCGATGCGACGGAAGATCTCCGTGTTCGGCAGCGACTGCCCCATGGGCGCGATGGCAGCGTTGTTGGCCAGCACGTAAGTGTGGCCGTACGCCTTGTGCACATCGACATGTTCGAGCTGCGTGGTGGCGGGCAGGAGGATGTCGGCGTAGTCGGCGGTGTCGGTCTGGAAGTGCTCCAGCACCACGGTGAAGAGGTCTTCGCGCGCAAAGCCGGCGGCGACCTTGCGCGAGTCCGGCGCCACCGCCACGGGGTTGCTGTTGTAGACGACCACCGCCTCGACCTTGGGGCCGAACGTCGCATCGCCGGCATGCAGCAGCGCATCGCCGATGGTGCTCATGTTGATCGTGCGCGGCAGCGCAGGCCAGCTCGGCAGCAGGTCAGGACGCTGCAACTTGGCATTGTCGATGGGGAAGAAACCGGACGTCGACAGCTGCAGCCCGCCCGCTGCATCGCGCCACGCGCCCACCAGCGACGGCAGGCATGCGACCGCCCGCACGCCCTGCCCGCCGCCATGCGCGCGCTGCATGCCGTAGTTCAGGCGAATGGCCGCGGGCTGCTTGTCGCGCACGACGGTCGTGCCGTACAGCTTGGCGAGCCACTCGATATCCGCCGCGTCCACCCCGCACAGTGTCGCCGCGTATTCCGGCGTGTATTGCTGCGCGCGCTCACGCAGCGCCTCGAAACCGAGCGTGTGACTGGCGATGTAATCGCGGTCGAGCAAATCGTCGCGGATCAACACGTGGATCATCGCCAGCGCCAGCGCCGCATCGGTACCGGGGCGCACCGCCAGATGGCGATGGCACTTCTCGGCCGTCAGCGAGCGATACGGATCGATAGCGACGAGCGTGGCGCCGCGCCGTTTGGCTTCCTGTGCACGCGTCCAGAAATGCAGGTTCGACGCGATCGGATTGGCGCCCCAGATCAGGATCAGCTTGGCGTCCTGCACGTGCTCGATGTCCATGCCGAGGCTCGCGCCGTACGTGTAGCGCAGCGCAGTCGCGCCGGCCGATGCGCAGATCGTGCGATCCAGCAGCGACGCTCCCAGCTTGTGGAAGAAGCGCGCGGCCATGCTTTCGCCCTGCACCAGGCCCATCGTCCCGGCGTAGCTGTACGGAAGGATGGCCTCCGGGTTGCGCGCAGCAATGTCGCCCAGGCGCGTGGCGATGGTGTCGATGGCCTCGTCCCACGAAATCGGTTCGAACTTGCCCTCGCCCTTGGCGCCCACACGCTTCATCGGCGTCAACAGGCGGTTGGGGTGGTACGTGCGCTCGGCATACCGATTGACCTTGGTGCACAGCACGCCGGCGGTGGTCGGGTGGTCCGGGTCGCCCTGTACGCGGGTGGCGCGGCCGTCCTCGACAGTGACGAGCAAGGCGCAGGTGTCGGGGCAGTCGTGCGGGCAGGCGGCACGGATGACTTGGGTGGACATCAGGGGGCTCCGGAGTGGGTGGCGGCGGGTGCATGTCGGTGTCGTCGCACCGCCGCGAGTATCCGGAAATTGTAATCGCCCGCTAGGGGCTTCGCAGCGGCGTGGAACCACGCGTCACGAGCCGCCCCGTCAACAGCACGCGGCGCGTCGGCAAGGTGGGTTGCGCGAGGCGCTCCTGCAGCATCGCCATCGCCATCCGGCCGATGTCGTACACCGGCTGCTCAATCACGGTGATGCCCGGGCCGGCGAGTTCCGTCCAGGGCTCGTTGTCGAAGCCCGCCACAGCGATGTCACGCGGTACGTCGAGCGACAGCCGCCGCAACGCACGCAGCACGCCGAGCAGCGATTGCGCGTTACTCGCGACCAGCGCGTCGGGGCGATCAGGTTCCGCGCCGGACAGCCACGCCAGCGTCTCGGCCTCCGCGGCCTCGGCGGTCGGCAGGATGAAGCGTGCCTCGGCGGTGATGCCGTGGCGTGCCAGCGCCGTCGCGAATCCGGCCTGACGCTCAGCGCCCGTGCTGCTCGTCCGCCCGAACAGGCCGCCGATACGCCGGTACCCCTGCGCGGCGAGGTGCTCGGCCAGCGCTTGCGCCGCCTGCTGGTTGTCGAGCACGACGGCATCGGTGCCGCATGTCGGGCCGGCACGGTCGATCAGCACGACCGGGTAGCCAAGGTCCACGGGTTGCTGCGCTTCGGCAATGCCGCGCGTCGGCGAGAGGATCACGCCAGTCACGCGCTCCTCTTCCATCAGGCGCAGGTACATCGCCTCCTTCTCCGGGTCTTCGTCGGAATTGCAGAGGATGACGCGCAGGCCAGCCGCGTAGGCCGCGTCTTCCACCGCCCGGCTGACGCTGGTGAAGAACGGATTGCGGATGTCGGAGACGATCAGCCCGACGGTCTGGGCCTGCTGCGAGCGCAGCCGCCGCGCCGACAGGTTCGGCCGATACCCGGACGCCGCCACCGCCGCATCGACGCGCCGGCGCAGTTCCGCGCTCACGGGGCCGCCGGCGAGCGCGCGCGACACGGTTGCCACCGACACCCCCGCCGCCGCTGCCACGTCCTTGATTCGAACCGTCATGCTGAAATCGTTTCCATTGAAATCGTCATCATATCCAATGACCGCATCGTCACCAACGCCTCGGTCGCCTAGGGAAAACCCCGTAAATACCGGAATAGACGTCACTTTGTGTGGCATCGCACATTGACACTCCAACTGTAATCGATTTCAATTCGCGATCATCGACGACACGCATGCCGGGCCTTGGAGCACGGCAGCCGCAGGAGACCCCGCCGCATGGCCACCGCCCTGATCTGCGCCGAACGCATCCGTCTGCAGCAACACGCCACCGACAAGGAAAGCGCCATCCGCGCCGCCGGCCAATTGCTGGCCGACGCCGGCTGCATCGACCCGGCCTATATCGACAGCCTTCTGCGCCGCGAGACCGTGGCCAACACGTTTCTCGGCCACGGCGTCGCCATTCCGCACGGCATGGGCGAGGACCGTCACCTGATCCGCCAGACCGGCATTGCGGTTCTGCAGTTTCCGGATGGACTGGAATGGCACCCGGGCCAGACGACGCACCTCGTGTTTGCCATCGCCGCGCAGTCGGACGAGCACATCACGCTGCTGCGCCGGCTGACGCGGCTGCTGAATGACGACACGCGCCTGCGGCAGCTCTTCACTACGCAGAATGCTGAAGAGCTTGTTGCCGCCCTCTCCAGCGACGCGCCCGCGCCCGCCGCCGGCACACCAGGCACCGACCTCGCCGAGCAACGCAACTTGACGCTGGAATACCCGAGCGGCCTGCACGCCCGTCCGGCCGCGCAGTGGGTGGAAACCGCGCGTCGCTTTGCCGCGCGGGTGCAAGTCCGCCATGGCGACGAAACCGCCGATGCAAAGAATCTCGTGGCGTTGCTGCAATTGGGGCTGGCGGCCGGCGCCAAGCTCATCGTTTCTGCGGAAGGCCCGGACGCCGGCATGGCGCTGGACGCCCTGCAACGAACCATCCGCGGCCTGACGGCGCAGGAACGCGCCCAGGCGGCGCGCGACACGCAGGCGGCCCGCACGCGCCAGACCGCGCACGGCTGGCAAGCCGACACGGCGCTGCCCGCCATCGGCGGCATTGCGGCGAGCCCCGGCTTGGCGATCGGCCCCATCCACGTTTTGCAGCACGGCGCGTCGACCGTGCCCGATCACCCCGTCGCACTGACCACCGG
The DNA here is from genome assembly GCF_036631435.1 of Ralstonia sp. 1B3. Taxonomy (NCBI): domain Bacteria; kingdom Pseudomonadati; phylum Pseudomonadota; class Betaproteobacteria; order Burkholderiales; family Burkholderiaceae; genus Ralstonia; species Ralstonia sp. 1B3. Next base: position 27,330 of record NZ_JAPNUG010000028.1, read on the forward strand.
CGGCGATCTGCTGGACGAGGCGCTGGCCAGCACGCGCGCCGACCTGCAAGCGCTGGCACGCGACACCGCCGCCCGTCTGGGCGAAGCCGAAGCGGGCATCTTCAAGGCGCAGGCCGAACTGCTGGGCGACACCGATCTCATGACGCTGACGTGCCAGGCGATGGTCGAAGGCCACGGCGTGGCGTGGTCGTGGCATCAGGCCGTCGAGCGCTTGGCCGAGCGGCTGGGCGCGCTCGGTAATCCGCTGCTGGCCGCGCGCGCGGCCGACCTGCGCGACGTGGGACGACGCGTGCTCGGCCATATCGATCCGTCGCTGCGCAGTGCGGCGCAAACGCTGCCCGACACGCCCTGCATCCTGGTGGCGGCGGACCTGTCGCCTTCGGATACGGCGGCGCTGGATACGCGACGCATCATCGGCATCGTCACGGCGCAAGGCGGTCCGACCTCGCACACGGCCATCCTGACGCGCACGCTGGGCATCCCGGCCGTCGTGGCCGCCGGCCCGGCCGTGCTCGATGTGGCGACGGGCACCCAGGCCATCATCGACGGCACGGGCGGCCGTCTGGTGCTCGATCCCGATGACGCCAGCATCGCGAGCGCCCGCGCGTGGCTGCAGGAAGACGCCGCGCGCACGCAGCGTGAGGAGGCCGAGCGAGGCCTGCCCGCGCGCACGCGTGACGGCCACACGGTAGAGATCGCCGCCAACGTCAACCTGCCCGCCCAGGCGGTCGAAGCGCTCACGCTCGGCGCGGAAGGCGTGGGCCTGATGCGCACCGAATTCCTGTTCCTCGAACGCGACCACACGCCCGACGAAGACACGCAATACGCCGTCTACGCCGACATGCTCAAAGCCCTTGGCGGCCGCCCGTTGATCGTGCGCACACTGGACATCGGCGGCGACAAGCAGGTCCCGCATCTGAACCTGCCCACGGAAGAGAACCCGTTCCTGGGCGTGCGCGGTGCGCGCCTGCTGTTGCGCCGCCCCGACCTCATGGAGCCGCAACTGCGCGCGCTCTATCGGGCCGCCCGCGATGCCGGAAATACCGGCGATAGCGCGGCGCTGTCGATCATGTTCCCGATGATCACGTCATTGGAGGAGGTGACCGCCCTGCGCGCCGCCTGCGAACGCATCCGCGCAGAACTCGACGCGCCGTCGCTGCCGCTGGGCATCATGGTGGAGGTGCCGGCCGCCGCACTGTTGGCTGACCGCCTGGCCGAGCACGTCGACTTCTTCTCCATCGGGACCAACGACCTCACGCAATACACGCTGGCGATCGACCGCCAGCATCCCGACCTCGCCGCCGAGGCCGACAGCCTGCACCCGAGCGTGCTGCGTCTGATTCAGCAGACGGTGCAAGGCGCCGCGCGCCACGGGCGCTGGGTCGGCGTATGCGGCGGGCTGGCCGGAGACCCGTTCGGCGCGCTGCTGCTGACAGGGCTTGGCGTGCACGAGTTGTCGATGAGCCCGCGCGATATTGCGCCGGTCAAGGCGCGGTTGCGCGAGGCGCACCTCCGCGCGCTTTCGCAGCTCGCAGAACGCGCGCTGGCCTGCGCTTCCGCCCAGGAGGTGCGCGCCCTGGAAACCGGCTTCCCGATGCAGGCCGGTGGTGAGGAGAAGGCCGCATGAGCCGCCCGTCGCGCATCGTCACCGTCACGCTCAACCCGGCCATCGACATGACCGTCGGGCTGGAGCGCCTCGAACGCGGCCGCGTCAACATCGGCCGCAGCGTCACGCAACAAGCCGGCGGCAAGGGCGTCAACGTCGCTGCCTGCCTCGCCGACTGGCAGGTGCCCGTAATCGCCACGGGGCTCCTCGGCGACGCCAATGCCGAACTGTTCGAGGCGCTGTTTGCGCGCAAGGGCGTGGTCGACGGCTTCTGCCGCGTGCCCGGCACCAATCGCACCAACATCAAGATCAGCGACCAGGCAGACGGGCAGACCACCGACATCAATCTGCCCGGCATTGACGCCACGCCCGCAGACTTCGACGCGCTGTGCGAACGCATTGACGCGCTCTCCGACATTGCGGGCGCGGCGCTGTGCGGCAGTCTGGCCGGTGGCTTGCCGCCGGATGCCTACGTGACATTGCTGGCGCGGCTTAACCGCCGCGGCGTACCGACCTTGGTCGACACGAGCGGCGCCCCGCTCGCCCAGGTCCTGGCTGCACCACGCGACGCGCTGCCGACGGCCATCAAGCCCAATCGGCACGAACTGGAACTGTGGGCGGGGACATCGCTGCCGACGCTGGCTGAAACGGTGGACCTGGCACGCGCCATCCACGCGCGTGGCGTGAAGCAGGTCATCGTCTCGCTCGGCGAGGACGGCGCGCTGTTCGTCACGGCAGACGGCACGTGGCAAGCGAGCCTGCCACCGGTGCGCGCCGCCAGTACCGTCGGCGCGGGTGACGCCATGGTGGCCGGCGTGCTGGCCGGTTGGCATGCCGGTGCCGGCATGGAAGAGACCGTGCGCCTTTCGGTGGCCTTTGCCGCATGCAAGCTGCAGCGTCTGGGGCCGCACCTCCCCGCCCCTGGCGAAGTGCGCGAATGCGCCGCCGCCGTCCAGATGCAGCGCGTGGCCTGACGCCCCGACCATCGCATCGCCACACGCTCAACGCATTCAAGGAGCCGATCATGGCAAACCTGCTGGCAATTCTCGGTGCGGACGGCCGCACCACCCGCGCGATGCTCGCCGGCGCGGCCCTGCGCCACGCGGCGCGCGAATCCGGCTGCAAGCTCGACGTCGACGTGCGCGGCCCGGAGACGGCCTCGGTCGTCGACACGGCGGCGCTGGCCACCGCCGAGGCCGTCGTCTGGGCGGGCCTGTCGCCCGATGCGGCCGCTCGTCACGCCAATCCGCGCACGCTGGAAGTCACGCTCGACGAGGTGTTGGCCGACGCGCAGGCGGTGCTGGCCCGCGTGATGCAGAACACCTCACCCGCGCCGGAATCGGGTGTGCAAGCTCGGCGCATTGTCGCCATCACGTCGTGCCCGACCGGCATCGCGCACACCTTCATGGCCGCCGAGGCGCTCACGCAGGCCGCCGGCGCGCTCGGTCACACGATCCACGTGGAGACGCAGGGCTCGGTTGGCGCACAGAACACGCTGTCGGCCGACGCCATTGCAAGTGCGGATCTCGTGCTGATCGCCGCAGATACGCAGGTGGACCTGTCGCGCTTTGCCGGCAAGCGCGTCTTCCGCGCCGGCACCAAAGCTGCCATCCATGACGGGCAGGCGCTGATCCGCCGCGCCTTCGACGAGGCCTCCGTAGAAAGCTCCGGGGCGGCGCAATCGACGCTCACCGCGGCCGCCGCTGCAGAACAACAACGCACCGGCCCGTACAAGCACCTGATGACCGGCGTGTCATTCATGCTGCCCTTCGTGGTGGCGGGGGGCATCCTGATTGCGCTGGCGTTTGCCCTCGGCGGCATCTACGTGACGGACGCCTCGGCCAGTCACACGCTGGGCGGCGCGCTGTTCCAGATCGGGGCCAAGTCGGCGTTTGCCTTGATGGTGCCCGTGCTCGCCGGATACATCGCGTATTCGATCGCCAGCCGGCCGGGCATCGCACCGGGGATGGTCGGAGGCATGCTGGCCGCGAGCCTGGGGGCCGGGTTTCTTGGCGGCATCGTCGCCGGGTTCGTCGCTGGCTATGGCACCGAGGCGCTCAACCGTTGGCTGAAGCTGCCGCGCAACCTGGAAGGGCTGAAACCGGTGCTGATCCTCCCCGTGCTCGGCTGCCTGCTGACGGGCCTGGTGATGCTGTATGTGGTCGGCGCGCCGGTTGCCGCGCTGCTCGCGTCGCTCACGACGTGGCTGCGTGGCATGCAAGGCGCCAATGCGGTCCCGCTGGGCGCTCTGCTGGGCGGCATGATGGCGTTCGACATGGGCGGCCCCATCAACAAGGCGGCGTATGCCTTCAGCACCGGGCTGATCGGCGCGCAGGTCTACACGCCCATGGCAGCCACGATGGCCGCGGGCATGACGCCGCCGCTGGGCATCGCGCTGGCGGCATGGCTGTTCCCGTCGCGGTTCACGCCAGACGAACGCCAGGCGGCCCGCGCCACCGCCGTGCTCGGCCTCGCCTTCATCAGCGAGGGGGCGATCCCGTATGCCGCGCGCGACCCGTTCCGCGTAATTCCCGCGCTCGTGGCGGGCTCAGCGTGCGCGGGTGCCATGTCGATGCTGTTCGGGGTGGAACTGCGCGTGCCGCACGGCGGGGCCTTCGTGCTGCCGATCCCGAATGCGGTGACGCACCTGGGCGGCTACGTGGCGGCGCTGGTTGCCGGCACCGTCGTCACCGCCGTGCTGCTGGCGGTGATGAAGCGACGGGTGGCCGAAGGCGCCTGAAATGCCCCCATGTGAAGGAAAGCGAGCACATCGCGCGCCTTCTCTGTCTCAAAAAGGCTCAAAAGCGACGCAACCCGCCCGATTCTGTTTGCCTCCCCTGCCCGTTTAGCTATGATGCCGGGCAAATCAACTCTCGGGGAGAGCAATGCAATCTCGCAGAATCACCGGGCTGCTGGCCATGTTCGCAGCGGGCATCGTCGGCATGGCTTCCGGCGGCGCGCACGCCGAGACGGGCGTAACCAACGACGCAATCATCGTCGGCCAATCCGCGCCGATGAGTGGCCCGGCGGCACAGCTCGGTCAGCAGATGAACCGCGGCGCCCAGCTTTACTTCAACGCCGTCAATGCAGCAGGCGGCGTCAACGGTCGCAAGATCGAGCTGAAGGTGCTCGACGATTTCTACGAACCCGATGCCACAGCCCGCAACACCAAGACGCTCATCGAAGACACCAAGGTGTTCGCGCTGTTCGGCTACGTCGGTACGCCGACCAGCCTGGCGGCGCTGAAGATCGCCAATCCGGCGGGCGTGCCTTTCTTTGCGCCGTACTCCGGCGCCTCGGCGCTGCGCGAGCCGTTCGCGCGCAATGTGTTCCACGTGCGCGCCAGCTACAACGATGAAACCGCCGCCATCGTCCAGCAGATCCACACCACGGGCCTCAAGCGCATTGCCGTGGTCTATAACGACGACGCCTACGGCAAGGCGGGCCTCGACGGTATTCAGCGCGCACTCAAATTGCCGGCAAACCAGGGAGTGACGCTCGTGGCGCAAGCCAGCGTCGTCCGGAATACGACCGACGTGAAGAGTTCGATTGCCACCGTGCTGGCGCAAAAGCCGGACGCGGTTGTCGTCATCAGCGCGTACCAGACCGTGGCCGCCCTCGTGAAGGGCGCGCAAGACCAGGGCTATGCGGGCCAGTTCTACAACGTGTCGTTTGTCGGCACCAAGGCGCTGGCCAATGCACTCGGCAAGGCTGGTGGCGGCGTGATCATCTCTCAAGTGATGCCGTATCCGTATAGCGGTGCATCGCCCGTCGTGCGCGATTACCAAAAGCTGCTCAAATCGGATGGCATTACCGATTTCGACTACGGCAGCATCGAGGGCTACGTCGCTGCGCGCGTCTTTGTCGAAGGTCTCAAGCGCGCCGGCCGCGACCTGACGCGCGAGAAGTTCATCGGGGCGCTGGAGTCGATGGGCAACTACGACGTGGGCGGCTTCAACGTGAACTTCTCGCCGTCCAACCACGTGGGCTCCAAGTTCGTTGAGATGACGATCATCAACTCGAACGGCCAAGTGATCCGCTGATCTCACATCGCCGCAAAGAAAGCCGGGCCAAGTGCCCGGTTTTTTCGTTCACGCCGGCTGCAACTGCGGCTGCCGTTGCGCGAGCCGCCGCATGAAGGCTTCGCACTGCGCGATCTGCGCGAGTTCGATGTACTCGTTCGGCTTGTGCGCCTGCTCGATATTGCCCGGACCGCACACCACGGTCGGAATGCCAGCGCGCGAGAACAATCCCGCTTCCGTCCCATAGTCGACCTTGCCGACCATGCCCCGGCTATCGGCCAACGCTTGCGCCAGCGACACCAGCTGGTGCGACGGCGCAATCGACAGGCCGGGCGTGTTGGCCTTCATGGCGAAGCTGATGTCAGCGTCGGCGGAAACTTCACGCATTTGCGGCAGCAGCGTCTGCCGCGCATAGCGTTCGACTTCGCCGAAGAGCCAATCCGGATCGGTGCCCGGCAGATAGCGGAAATCGAAGGTGAACTCGCAATCGCGCGGCACCACGTTGGTAGCAATACCGCCCTTGATCGTGCCCGTGTTCAACGTCGTATGCGGCACGACAAAGGCGACATCGCGCGCCTCTTCTGCCGCCAGACGCGCGGCCAGCGATCGGATATGCGCGATCAGCAGTGCCGAAAACTCGATCGCATTCACGCCCTGCGGTGTCAGTGCCGAATGCGCTTCCTTGCCGCGCACGCAGCATCGATATTCGCGCTTGCCCTTGTGCGCAATGATGGCGCGCATCGACGTAGGCTCTCCGACAATGCAACCGGCCGGCCGAATGCCGCTGGCCTCCAGATCACGCAGCAGGCTGCGCACGCCCACACAGCCGATCTCTTCGTCGTACGACAGCGAGAGATGGAAGCTGGCGTCGCCCTCCGCCGCCATGAACGCGGGCACGTTGGCGAGCGCCACGGCAATGAAGCTCTTCATGTCGGCCGTGCCGCGCCCGTATAGGCGGCCGTCGCGGATCTGCGCGTCGAACGGGTTCGTATCCCACGGTTGGCCATCGACGGGCACCACATCGGTATGCCCCGACAGCACGAGCCCCGGTTTTCGGCCCGGCGACAGCGTCGCAAACAGATTCGCCTTACCCCCCGTCGCGTCATACGTGAGCCGGCATTCCGCCCCCTGTGCGCGCAAGCGATCGCGCACCCATTCGATCAATCCGAGGTTCGAATTGCGGCTGACTGTATCGAACGCCACCAGCGTGCGAATCAATTGCAGAACTTCGTCGGAAGGTTGCGATGCGGCAGCGATAACGTCAGCGGACATGATGGGCTCTGTTCGGTCACGTGGTGCTTAGAGAACCGCGACGGGAAGCTGGGAAGGTGGCGCGGTCGACTGGCGAAGCTCCAGTGTAGGCGTTTCGGCGGTTCGGCTCCTGCTGTAAGCGAAACCGCACAGGCCATGGCGTGAAGAATCCATACAAGACTGCATGGACGGATCGAGCAATTGGTTGATGGCGGGCCGGAAATCGCCCTTCGGCGTATCATCGAACGTGGTTCCGAACTTTCAGCCAGAACGCGAGCATCCCATGAAGCTGATCCCAGAAATCCAAGCCGCGCAGCCCGAGATCCAGGCGCTGCGACGCGACATCCACGCGCATCCCGAACTCTGCTTCGAAGAGCAACGCACCTCCGATCTGGTCGCCGCCAAGCTTGCCGAATGGGGCATCGAAGTACATCGCGGCCTGGGTAAGACCGGGCTGGTCGGCGTTATCCGTAACGGTGAGGGCAAGAGCATCGGCCTGCGCGCCGATATGGATGCGTTACCGCTCGCCGAGGCCAACCAGTTCGAGCATCGCTCCAAGCACGACGGCAAGATGCACGCGTGCGGCCATGACGGCCACACGGCAATGCTGCTCGGCGCGGCGCATTACTTGTCCAAGCACCGCAATTTCAGCGGTACCGTGAACCTGATCTTCCAGCCCGCCGAAGAAGGCGGCGGCGGCGCACGCGAGATGATCAAGGACGGCCTGTTCGATCGATTCCCATGCGACGCCGTCTTCGGCCTGCACAACTGGCCGGGCGTTCCGGTCGGCGCATTCGGGACGCGGGCCGGCGCATTGATGGCGTCGAGCAACGAATTCCGCATCACGATCAAAGGCAAGGGGCGCACGCAGCGCTACCGCACAACGGCAACGACCCGGTGTTTGTCGGCGCTCAGGTGGTCTCGGCGCTGCAAGGCATCATCACGCGCAACAAACGCCCGATCGACACCGCGGTCCTCTCCGTCACTCAGTTCCATGCCGGCGATGCGACCAACATCATCCCGAACGAAGCCTGGATCGGCGGCACGGTACGCACCTTCTCCACAGAAGTCCTCGACCTGATCGAGCGCCGCATGGAAGAAGTCTCTAAGGGCATCGCCGCCGCATACGATTGCACGGTCGACTTCGTCTTCCACCGCAACTATCCGCCGACCGTGAACACGGAAACTGAAACGCAGTTCGCGGCAGCAGTCATGCGTGAGCTCGTCGGGGCGGATAACGTGGAAGCCAATATCGATCCGACCATGGGCGCCGAAGATTTCTCGTTCATGCTGATCGAGAGACCGGGCTGCTTCGCCTTCATCGGCAATGGCGATGGTGATCACCGCGAGCAAGGCCACGGTCTGGGGCCATGCATGCTGCACAATCCAAGCTACGATTTCAATGACGAGTTGCTGCCGCTGGGCGCAACATACTGGGTTCGCCTCGCCGAGAAATTCTTGGCACGTAGCTAGTCAGTCGCTCGCATCAGCGCAAAAGCCTCCGAATGGAGGCTTTTTTTGTTTTGACGAGGCCGGCCACAGGGGGCATTGCTGCTGCGCCGAGCTCGACGGGTGTGAATGTATTTGGGATGGCGTATGGGAACGGTGGGATCCAAAGACAAACACCCCAGCTCAGTAGTAGAGCTGGGGTGTTGTATGGGGAGAGCCTGGCGATGACCTACTTTCACACGGGAATCCGCACTATCATCGGCGCGGAGTCGTTTCACGGTCCTGTTCGGGATGGGAAGGGGTGGTACCGACTCGCTATGGTCACCAGGCTATGACTTGTTGCGTCGCTGACTTGGTGTCAACGGCGCCAATATGGGAATGTAGTAGGGGTTGTGCTTAGTTTGTATCAGGCACAAGGCAGACCCAGCCGGAAACATACCGGTTATAGGATCAAGCCGCACGGGCAATTAGTACTGGTTAGCTGAACGCATTACTGCGCTTCCACACCCAGCCTATCAACGTCCTGGTCTCGAACGACCCTTCAGGGAGATCAAGTCTCCAGGGAATCCTCATCTTCAGGCAAGTTTCCCGCTTAGATGCTTTCAGCGGTTATCTCTTCCGTACATAGCTACCCTGCGATGCCTCTGGCGAGACAACAGGTACACCAGCGGTACGTCCACTCCGGTCCTCTCGTACTAGGAGCAGCCCCCGTCAAGATTCCAACGCCCACGGCAGATAGGGACCAAACTGTCTCACGACGTTTTAAACCCAGCTCACGTACCTCTTTAAATGGCGAACAGCCATACCCTTGGGACCGGCTACAGCCCCAGGATGAGATGAGCCGACATCGAGGTGCCAAACACCGCCGTCGATATGAACTCTTGGGCGGTATCAGCCTGTTATCCCCAGAGTACCTTTTATCCGTTGAGCGATGGCCCTTCCATACAGAACCACCGGATCACTATGTCCTGCTTTCGCACCTGCTCGACTTGTCGGTCTCGCAGTTAAGCACGCTTTTGCCATTGCACTTTAGGTACGATGTCCGACCGTACCAAGCGTACCTTCGAACTCCTCCGTTACACTTTGGGAGGAGACCGCCCCAGTCAAACTGCCTACCATGCACTGTCCCCGACCCGGATTCACGGGCCAAGGTTAGAACCTCAAACAAACCAGGGTGGTATTTCAAGGACGGCTCCACCGAAACTAGCGTCCCGGTTTCAAAGCCTCCCACCTATCCTACACAGATCGGTTCAAAGTCCAATGCAAAGCTACAGTAAAGGTTCATGGGGTCTTTCCGTCTAGCCGCGGGGAGATTGCATCATCACAAACACTTCAACTTCGCTGAGTCTCGGGAGGAGACAGTGTGGCCATCGTTACGCCATTCGTGCAGGTCGGAACTTACCCGACAAGGAATTTCGCTACCTTAGGACCGTTATAGTTACGGCCGCCGTTTACCGGGACTTCAATCAAGAGCTTGCACCCCATCATTTAATCTTCCGGCACCGGGCAGGCGTCACACCCTATACGTCCACTTTCGTGTTTGCAGAGTGCTGTGTTTTTATTAAACAGTCGCAGCCACCATTTTATTGCAACCCCTTCGTCCTTCTGGCGCGAGCCAGTCAAACTACAAGGGCGTACCTTATCCCGAAGTTACGGTACCAATTTGCCGAGTTCCTTCTCCCGAGTTCTCTCAAGCGCCTTAGAATACTCATCTCGCCCACCTGTGTCGGTTTGCGGTACGGTCTCGTATGACTGAAGCTTAGAGGCTTTTCTTGGAACCACTTCCAATTGCTTCGCGACCTAAAGTCGCTCGCCCCACACCCTTGAATCACGCACCCGGATTTGCCTAAGTGCCATCTCCAATGCAGGGACCGGGACATCCAACACCCGGACAACCTTCCGCGATCCGTCCCCCCATCGCATCATACGACGGTGCAGGAATATTAACCTGCTTCCCATCAGCTACGCATCTCTGCCTCGCCTTAGGGGCCGACTCACCCTACGCCGATGAACGTTGCGTAGGAAACCTTGGGCTTACGGCGAGGGGGCCTTTCACCCCTTTATCGCTACTCATGTCAGCATTCGCACTTCTGATACCTCCAGCATCCTTTACAAGACACCTTCACAGGCTTACAGAACGCTCTCCTACCATGCACTTACGTGCATCCGCAGCTTCGGTATATTGCTTAGCCCCGTTACATCTTCCGCGCAGGACGACTCGATCAGTGAGCTATTACGCTTTCTTTAAAGGGTGGCTGCTTCTAAGCCAACCTCCTGACTGTTTTAGCCTTCCCACTTCGTTTCCCACTTAGCAATATTTAGGGACCTTAGCTGGCGGTCTGGGTTGTTTCCCTCTTGACACCGGACGTTAGCACCCGATGTCTGTCTCCCGTGATTGCACTCTTCGGTATTCGGAGTTTGCTATGGCGGGGTAATCAGCAATAGACCCCCCAACCATGACAGTGCTCTACCCCCGAAGGTGAGACACGAGGCACTACCTAAATAGTTTTCGGAGAGAACCAGCTATTTCCAAGTTTGTTTAGCCTTTCACCCCTATCCACAGCTCATCCCCTAACTTTTCAACGTTAGTGGGTTCGGTCCTCCAGTACGTGTTACCGCACCTTCAACCTGGCCATGGATAGATCACTTGGTTTCGGGTCTACACCCAGCGACTGAACGCCCTATTCGGACTCGCTTTCGCTACGCCTTCCCTAATCGGTTAAGCTTGCCACTGAATGTAAGTCGCTGACCCATTATACAAAAGGTACGCCGTCACCCGTTTCCAGGCTCCGACTGTTTGTATGCATGCGGTTTCAGGATCTATTTCACTCCCCTCCCGGGGTTCTTTTCGCCTTTCCCTCACGGTACTGGTTCACTATCGGTCGATTACGAGTATTTAGCCTTGGAGGATGGTCCCCCCATCTTCAGACAGGATTTCACGTGTCCCGCCCTACTTGTCGTACACCTAGTTCCACAATACTGTTTTCGCATACGGGGCTATCACCCACTATGGCCGGACTTTCCATTCCGCTTTGCTAACAATACTGCTAAAGAGTACAAGGCTGATCCCATTTCGCTCGCCACTACTTTGGGAATCTCGGTTGATTTCTGTTCCTGCAGCTACTTAGATGTTTCAGTTCACTGCGTTCGCTTCTGTTACCTATGTATTCAGTAACAGATGACCCATGCGGGCCGGGTTTCCCCATTCGGATATCTGCGGATCAAAGCTCGTTTGCCAGCTCCCCGCAGCTTTTCGCAGGCTACTACGTCCTTCATCGCCTGTAATCGCCAAGGCATCCACCACATGCACTTATTCGCTTGACCCTATAACGAGTATGTCTCGCTATAGGCTGAGTTCTCGCGTTGTGCCGTATTCCAAGACAATCTTTCGATTGCTCTGGTAATACTGGTTGATACAATCACAACCCAGTGTCGCGTTTTAAATGTGCGCCTCATCAACGCACCGCGACACCTTTACTACATTCCATATTGTTAAAGAACAGCCGAACTTTTACGCTCGTCTTGGCTAGGCCAAACGCAAACACCATCGACTCAGCGTCGATGCTTGCGTTTGGTAACCAACAGGTAATGGTGGAGGATGACGGGATCGAACCGACGACCCCCTGCTTGCAAAGCAGGTGCTCTCCCAGCTGAGCTAATCCCCCAGTCACGGCAGAGAACAACTTCCACCGTCCGTAACTTGGTGGGTCTGGTAGGACTTGAACCTACGACCCCCGCCTTATCAAGACGGTGCTCTAACCACCTGAGCTACAGACCCTTGGCTGTAACATCAAACAAACCGATAAGTGTGGACGCCTAACGTCGGATGCACGCTCTTAAAGGAGGTGATCCAGCCGCACCTTCCGATACGGCTACCTTGTTACGACTTCACCCCAGTCATGAACCCTACCGTGGTAATCGCCCTCCTTGCGGTTAGGCTAACTACTTCTGGTAAAGCCCACTCCCATGGTGTGACGGGCGGTGTGTACAAGACCCGGGAACGTATTCACCGCGGCATGCTGATCCGCGATTACTAGCGATTCCAGCTTCACGTAGTCGAGTTGCAGACTACGATCCGGACTACGATGCATTTTCTGGGATTAGCTCCACCTCGCGGCTTGGCAACCCTCTGTATGCACCATTGTATGACGTGTGAAGCCCTACCCATAAGGGCCATGAGGACTTGACGTCATCCCCACCTTCCTCCGGTTTGTCACCGGCAGTCTCTCTAGAGTGCCCTTTCGTAGCAACTAGAGACAAGGGTTGCGCTCGTTGCGGGACTTAACCCAACATCTCACGACACGAGCTGACGACAGCCATGCAGCACCTGTGTCCACTTTCTCTTTCGAGCACCTAATGCATCTCTGCTTCGTTAGTGGCATGTCAAGGGTAGGTAAGGTTTTTCGCGTTGCATCGAATTAATCCACATCATCCACCGCTTGTGCGGGTCCCCGTCAATTCCTTTGAGTTTTAATCTTGCGACCGTACTCCCCAGGCGGTCAACTTCACGCGTTAGCTACGTTACTAAGGAAATGAATCCCCAACAACTAGTTGACATCGTTTAGGGCGTGGACTACCAGGGTATCTAATCCTGTTTGCTCCCCACGCTTTCGTGCATGAGCGTCAGTGTTATCCCAGGGGCTGCCTTCGCCATCGGTATTCCTCCACATCTCTACGCATTTCACTGCTACACGTGGAATTCTACCCCCTCTGACACACTCTAGCCGTGCAGTCACCAATGCAATTCCCAAGTTAAGCTCGGGGATTTCACATCGGTCTTGCACAACCGCCTGCGCACGCTTTACGCCCAGTAATTCCGATTAACGCTTGGACCCTACGTATTACCGCGGCTGCTGGCACGTAGTTAGCCGGTCCTTATTCTTCCGGTACCGTCATCGACCCCAGGTATTAACCAGAGCCATTTCTTTCCGGACAAAAGTGCTTTACAACCCGAAGGCCTTCTTCACACACGCGGCATTGCTGGATCAGGCTTTCGCCCATTGTCCAAAATTCCCCACTGCTGCCTCCCGTAGGAGTCTGGGCCGTGTCTCAGTCCCAGTGTGGCTGATCGTCCTCTCAGACCAGCTACTGATCGTCGCCTTGGTGGGCCTTTACCCCACCAACTAGCTAATCAGACATCGGCCGCTCCTATAGCATGAGGCCTTGCGGTCCCCCACTTTCACCCTCAGGTCGTATGCGGTATTAGCTAATCTTTCGACTAGTTATCCCCCACTACAGGGCACGTTCCGATGTATTACTCACCCGTTCGCCACTCGCCATCAATCTAGCAAGCTAGATCATGCTGCCGTTCGACTTGCATGTGTAAGGCATGCCGCCAGCGTTCAATCTGAGCCAGGATCAAACTCTTCAGTTCAATCTGCTGTTTTCGCTCTTTACGAGCGGTCGCTCACTCTCAGAATCTGACTTGAACTTTCGTTCAAACCTTACTTCTGTGCGAGCACTTCATTACTTGTTAGCTAGCGGACCGAAATCCGCCGCATCCAGTATTAAGCGCCCACACTTATCGGCTGTTTGCTTGTTAAAGAACTTCGCGATCAACTTTGTTCACCGCGTCGCTGCGTTGTCTGCAGCAGAGAAACGAGATTATGCAGAGCTTTTTCGTCGCTGTCAACAACTCGTCGAAGAATTTTTATCCACCAACTCGCTGCCAACCACCACCCAGTCCACCGCCGATCACCAACCACCCAATCGACCGCAAACCCGCTCCACTCCTGCTTCTCCACCACTCAACACCACCACCGCCACTTGCGTTTCGGCGCTGTGTTTTGCAGCGAGGGGCGAACTATAGGCGGGTTCCCTTAGCTGGCAACACCTTTGTCGTGACAGGCTGATGACGCGTTCGTGAAGAATAGCCGCCAGCCCAGTCTAGGCATGGGATTGCGGCCGCAAAGGACTCGCAACACGCGCTCCGATATACCCGATGCCGTTACTCGGGTATTCCCGAGGTCACCCGGTTGGACCTTCCTTATTGGTGCTTGAACGTGGCGGCACGCTTCTCGACGAACGCGCGCATGCCTTCCTTCTGGTCTTCCGTGGCGAACGTGGCGTGGAAGAGGCGGCGCTCCAGATGCACGCCTTCGCTGAGCGAGGTCTCGTAGGCCGCGTTGATCGACTCTTTGATCATCATGACCGTGGGCAGCGAGAAACCGGCAATGGTTTCTGCGGCCTGGATAGCTTCGTCGATCAACTTGTCGGCCGGGATGACACGCGAGACCAGGCCGGCGCGCTCGGCTTCTTCAGCGCCCATCATGCGAGCGGTCAGGCAGAGGTCCATGGCCTTGGCTTTGGAGACGGCGCGCGGCAGGCGCTGCGTGCCGCCGGCGCCGGGCATGGTGCCGAGCTTGATTTCCGGCTGGCCGAACTTGGCGGTATCGGCGGCGAGGATGATGTCGCACATCATGGCCAGTTCACAGCCGCCCCCGAGCGCGTAGCCGGCCACCGCGGCGATCACCGGCTTGCGGATGCGGCGGATGGTTTCCCAGTTGCGCGTGATGTATTCGTTCTTATAGACGGTGGCGAAGTCGTAATCGGCCATGGCGCCGATATCCGCGCCGGCGGCGAACGCCTTTTCGCTGCCGGTAAGGACGACGGCGCCGATGTTGGCATCGGCGTCGAAGGCGAGCAGCGCGGCGCCAAGTTCGTCCATGAGCGCATCGTTGAGGGCATTCAGCGCCTTCGGACGATTGAGCGTAACAAGACCGACGCGACCGCGCGTTTCGACCAGAATGTTTTCGTAGGACATGGAAGCTCCAGTTGGAATGGATGTAATATTAGCCGACCAACCGGTCGGTTAATCAATGAACCGATGACCGAGGAGGAGACAAGATGACCAGCCCGACCATTCTGCTTGACTGGCATGAACACGTGGCAACCATCACGCTGAACCGGCCCGATCAGCTCAACAGTTTCACGGCCGGCATGCACCGCGAACTGCGCGACGCGCTGGACAAGGTGGAGCGCCAGCGCGCTCGCGCGTTGATCCTGACCGGAGCGGGACGCGGCTTCTGCGCGGGGCAGGATCTCTCCGAACTCAATGTCACGCCCGGGCAGATGACCGACCTGGGCCAGCTCATCGACGAACAATTCAACCCGCTGGTGCGCCGTCTGCGTGCCATGCCCCTGCCGGTGATTGCCGCCGTGAACGGCGTGGCCGCCGGCGCCGGCGCAAACCTCGCGCTGGCGTGCGACATCGTGATGGCCGCCGAGAATGCGTGCTTCCTCCAGGCCTTTGTAAAGATCGGGCTGCTGCCGGATTCGGGCGGAACGTGGTTCCTGCCGCAGCGCATCGGCGTGGCGCGGGCGATGGGGCTGGCGATGCTGGGGAAAAGCTCGACGCCAAGACGGCGCTCGCCTGGGGCCTGATCTGGGGCGTTTATCACGATGCCAAGATCCTGATGACCGAAGTGAATTGCATGGCCGACCATCTGGCCAAGCAGCCGACCCGTGCACTGGCCGCCATCAAGCGCGCCATGCACGCAGCGCCCACAGTCGCTGGACGCTCAACTGGACCTGGAGCGCGACCTGCAGCGCGAACTCGGCAATTCGCGCGACTATGCAGAAGGCGTGGACGCCTTTCTGAACAAGCGCGTGGCGCATTTCACCGGCGAATAAGGACATCAGCGTGACGGAAACGACCCTCCACGATGCGCAGGCGCTGGCTGAAACCGCCTGCAAAAGCATGTTCGACGCCGATGCCTGCACGCGCTGGCTCGGCATGCGCGTGCAGGCGGTCGCGCCCGGCTTTGCTCGGCTTTCCATGGCGGTGCGGCCTGAATTCCTCAACGGGCATCGCACCTGTCATGGCGGATTGATCTTCACGCTGGCCGATTCGGCCTTCGCGTTTGCCTGCAACAGCCACAACCACAATACGGTGGCGGCGGGCTGCAGCGTCGAATTCCTGCGGCCGGCGCATGGCGGCGATGTGCTGGTCGCCGAGGCAACCGAGCAGGTCTTGTCCGGCCGGCACGGCATCTACGACGTACGCGTGACAAACCAGGCCGGCGAGGTGGTCGCCATGTTTCGCGGCAAGTCTGCACAGATTCGCGGCCAGGTCATTCCGGTCCCGGGCAGCCCAGAACCCTAGCTAGACGTCTTATAAAGCCCTCCACAAAACCGCATCACCATTAGAGGACGCCTCAGAACCTGTTCACGATCCGTCGCGAGCGGCCCGACGTTGGCCCGAGAAGCGCAACCGTACGTGGGTACGGTGTGCATCGCAGGGCCAAGATCGGGACGCGCAGTAGGATCGTGAGCAGGTTCGCACGACGGCGCCCCGAGGAGACCCGCATGCGCCCCCGCTCGACCGACCTGCCGCTCGATCCGATCGAAACGGCCAGCCGCGACGCCATCCAGGCTCTGCAGCTTGAACGCCTGAAGCGCAGCCTCGCGCACGCATATGAGAACGTGCCCGCCTACCGGGCAAAGTTCGACGCGGCAGGCGTGCATCCGTCGGATTTGCAGTCGCTTGCCGATCTGGCGAAGTTTCCGTTCACGACCAAGACCGATTTGCGCGACAACTATCCGTTCGGCATGTTTGCGGTGCCGCAGGATCGGATCGCGCGCATCCACGCGTCGTCGGGCACGACGGGCAAACCCACGGTTGTCGGCTACACGCTGGCGGATATCGACACATGGGCCGGGTTGGTGGCGCGCTCGATCCGGGCGGCAGGTGCCCGGCACGGCGACAAGGTTCACGTGAGCTACGGCTACGGCCTGTTCACCGGCGGCCTGGGCGCGCATTACGGCGTGGAGCGTGCGGGGCTCACGGCCATCCCGTTCGGCGGCGGGCAAACCGAGCGGCAAGTGCAGCTCATCTGCGATTTTCAGCCGCAGATCATCATGGTCACGCCCAGCTACATGCTGGCAATTGCCGATGAATTTGAGCGCCAGGGCATGGACCCGGCCGCGTCTAGCCTGCAGATCGGCATCTTCGGCGCCGAGCCATGGACGCCCGAAATGCGCAGCGCCATCGAAGCGCGCATGGGGCTTTCGGCAGTCGATATCTACGGCCTGTCGGAGGTGATGGGGCCGGGCGTTGCCAGCGAATGCGCCGAAACCAAGGACGGCCCGACCATCTGGGAAGACCACTTCTATCCGGAGATCATTGATCCGAACACCGGCGAGGTGCTGCCCGACGGCGAATTCGGCGAACTGGTCTTCACGTCGCTGACCAAGGAAGCGATGCCGGTGGTGCGCTATCGCACGCGCGATCTGACGCGCCTGTTGCCCGGCACGGCGCGACCGGGCTTCCGGCGCATGGAAAAATCACCGGCCGCTGCGACGACATGATGATCGTGCGCGGTGTGAACGTGTTTCCATCGCAGATCGAGGAATTGATCCTGAAGCACGCGGCGCTGTCACCGCACTACCAATGCGTGCTCGGCAAGGAAGGACCGTTGGATACGCTGACGGTGCGGATCGAGGCGGCGCTGGGCGCCTCCGCGGACGCGGCCAAATCGGCTAGCAGCCAACTGGCGCATGACATCAAGTCGTTGATCGGCGTGACCGCCGCGATCGAGACGCTGGCCAGCGGCGGAATCGAGCGCTCCGTCGGCAAGGCGCGCCGCGTGGTGGACTTGCGGCGCGGTTAGTGGCTCGACGTTTCTCAGCGGGTGGCGACGCCGATGCTGCCACCCTTCGGCACGAGCACCCAAAGGCGGCCCGTCTGCTTCATGCGGCCCGCCAGGTCGCCCGCGGCATCGCCGTGGCCGAAGTAATAGTCGGCGCGCACGGCACCGCGAATGGCAGAACCCACGTCCTGCGCAAAAACGAGCTTCTGGATCGGATCGGCCGACAGCGGCTTGGTCGTCGACAGGAACACCGGCGAGCCCAGCGGAATGTACGTCGGGTCGACGGCGATCGAGCGTTCGTCCGTCAGCGGCACGCCCAGCTTGCCGATGGGGCCGCCCGTGTTGCCGGGCGTCTCGGCAAAGAACACGTAACGGGGGTTGATGTTGAGCATCTCTTCGACACGGCCCGGATTGGCGCGCGCCCAGGCCTTGATGCCCTGCATGGTGGCTTGCACTGGCGTAATTTCGCCCATGTCGAGCAACCAGCGCGCAAATGAACGGAACGGCTGGTTGTTCGTGCCGCCCACGCCCAAGCGCATGATGCCGCCCTCTTCCAGCTGGACCTGGCCCGAACCCTGAATCTGCAGGAACGCCGCTTCGACCGGATCATCCACCCAGACAATTTCCTGCCCCTGCAGCGCCGGACTGCGGATCAACTGCGCGCGGGCCGGCAGCGTTTTGCCGCGCCACGCGGCGGGCATGCGGTACAGCGGCGTCTGATAGACACCGTGGCGGGTGCGCGAGCCGCGCAGCAGCGGTTCGTAATAACCGGTGATGAGGCCGCTGTCGGTGCCGTCGTCCTTCACCACGCGATACGGCGTGAAGTTGTCTTCAAAGAACACGCGCATGGCAATCGGGTCGCCGGCATCGACCATCAGGCCGGCGGTGCAGACACGCGACCAATCGGCGCGGCGCTTCATCGCCTGGCAGTTCGATTGCAGGGCGGGCCAGGCGGAGGCAAGGTCATCGGCGGTCCAGCCCGACACATCGGCCCAGGTAGCGGGGGCCAGATGCCCGCCGAGCGTACCTGTGGGCGCTTGCGGCGTTTCGACGCGCGGCGGCGGCCCGCTCGTGCAGGCTGCCAGCATTGCGGCGACCAGGGCTGCGGCAAAGGAACCAAACCGGGCAGCCCATCGGCGGCGCAGAGCGTTGCGGGCTGGTGTCAATGCGTCCAAGGTTGCTGCTGTCATGCGTGTTCCATCCTGTCCGATGCGGCTGCGGGGTTGGCTACAATGCCTCGCACCCGAGCTTCCCGCCGTCGACCATGAGCGAATTCTTCGAAAACCATCCGATGATGCTGTTCGGCCTGGAGGCCGGCGTGGCGCTGTTCCTGCTCATTTTCATCGTGATCTGGACGATGTCTGGCGCCAAGAAGCATCCACGCCCACTGCGTGCGCCGCCCGAACATCCGTCGCGCCACAGCGACGCTGCCAAGCCTTCGCAATCGACCGACGCAGCGCCAAAAGATTCTCAAGCCGCCAATTCCGACGCGCCCTGATTCCCGATCAGTGCAGCATGCGCGGCATGACCAGCGCAAATTCGGGGATGGGCGCCTCGAAGCGGTGACCGTCTTCGGCCACGCAGAAATATTCGCCGCGCATCGTACCCACGGGCGTCTTGATGGTCGCCCAGCTCGTATATTCGAAAGATTCGCCCGGCGGCAGCAGCGGCTGATGGCCGACCACACCCAGGCCGTTCACTTCCTGCACCTGCTCATCGGCGTCGGTAATCACCCAGTGGCGGGAGATCAGCTGGCTCGGCACGTCACCGGTGTTGCGGATGGTGATGGTGTAGGCAAAGGCGAAGTTGCCGTGTTCCGGCTCGGATTGCTCCGGCAGATAGCGCGTCCGGACCTGGACGGTGAGTTCGTAGCTCGGCATGTCGATCCACAATCAGAATTGGCGCCCATTGTGCGGCATGGCTGTGGCAGCGGCAAGGCGCGGCCAGACAGCCGATCCGGCTAAAATAGCGCCCTTCTTTTGCGCATTCGCGTGCAAGTTCGCGCGCCTTATCCGTCTCCCATCATGTCCGCAGCCATCGATCCGTCCGGTTTCCGCATCGCCCCGTCCATCCTCTCCGCCGACTTTGCCCGCCTGGGCGAAGAAGTGCGCCGCGTGCTCGAATCGGGCGCCGACTGGATCCACTTTGATGTGATGGACAACCACTATGTGCCGAACCTGACCGTTGGGCCGCTCGTCTGCGAAGCGATCCGCCCGCACGCGCAAAAGGATGGCAAGCCCGTGCCGATCGACGTGCACCTGATGGTCAGCCCGGTCGATCGCATCATTCCGGACTTCGCCAAGGCCGGCGCCGACCTGATCACCTTTCACCCGGAAGCTTCCGAGCACATCGACCGGTCGCTGGCGCTGATCCGCGACAACGGCTGCAAGGCCGGCCTCGTCTTCAACCCCGCCACGCCGCTGCACTACCTGGATCATGTGATGGACCGCCTCGACATGGTGCTGATCATGTCGGTCAACCCGGGCTTTGGCGGCCAATCGTTCATTCCGGAAGCGCTGAACAAGCTGCGCGCCGTACGCCAGAAGCTCGACGCATACCAGGACAAGACCGGCCGCAAGATCCTGCTGGAGATCGACGGCGGCGTGAAGGCCGACAACATCGCCGAGATTGCCAAGGCCGGCGCCGACACCTTCGTCGCCGGTTCGGCAGTGTTCGGCAAGCCGGATGCGGATGGCGGCTACCGGGGCACCGTGGGCGCGCTGCGCCAGGCGCTGGCCCCGTTGGCATGACGACGGGCGCGCTACCCGCCGGCCCCGTCCGCGCCGTCATCATCGACTTGGACGGGACGATGGTTGACACGGCGGGCGACTTCCACGCCGCCATCAACGCAATGCTGGAGGCACTTGGCGCCACGCCTGACATGCCGGCCGAGGAAGTCGTCGGCTACGTCGGCAAAGGCTCGGAAAACCTCGTGCGGCGCGTGCTTGACGCGCGCCTGCCGCCCGCGCAGGCCAACAGCCGCTTTGCGGAGGGACTGGAGGCTTACCAGCGCGCCTACATCGCCATCAACGGCCGGCACGTCAATGTTTACAACGGCGTACACGAAGGGCTGGCCGCACTGCGCGACATGGGTCTCGCGCTCGCGTGCGTGACGAACAAACCACACGATTTCACGCAGCCGCTGCTCGCGCAACTCGGCTTGAACACGTATTTCGACCTTGTCTACCCAGGCGACGCGTTCCCGTATCGCAAGCCCGATCCGTACCCCATGCTCCGGGTGGCGGAGGCGTTTGGCGTCGCCCCGGCTGAAATCGTGGCCATTGGCGATTCGGAAAACGACGCCCGAGCGGCGCGAGCGGCCGGCATGCGCGTGCTGGCGGTGCCGTATGGCTACAACCACGGCCAGCCTATACAGGCCGCCGGAGCCGATGCTATAGTCGACACACTTTTGCGGCAGCCGAGTTGATCCGGCCCTATGCAGAGCCCCACAACGCCATCTCTGCCGCTTCCAACTGACGATCCATGTTCCTGAATCGCAAACGCGTCGACGCTGGTGGTGACCGGGGGCTTGGCCCTGGCGGCCCTGGCACGCCCTCGCTCGGGCGTAAGCGTTTGCACGGCTGCTGATCGTTCTTCCCCGGTTTCGGCATTCTGGCGCGTCATCAACGCGCCGCCCAAACCACCCTCGCATCTCCTGCCCCAAACGCTGACCGCCCGCCGGTCTTCCACTGGCCCGCTATCGGCTGCGGACGACCCTTGCGGGATCGCACGGTCGCTTTACGACGTTCGCGCGTTCCCATCCCTGATGTTCTGCTAACGTTCCGACGGCATCATTGACGCTCTTGCGTTTGCCGTGGAGCGAACGCATGCCGGTGGGCGCGCAACCGTCCCGCCCGGCGAATCGACCTGACCGCTCATGACCGAACTCGAATTCAAATCGCTGGCCGACCAGGGCTACAACCGCATCCCGCTGATTGCCGAGGCACTGGCCGACCTGGAGACGCCGCTGTCGCTGTATCTGAAGCTGGCGCAATCGCACGATCGCGGCACGCATACGTTCCTGCTGGAATCGGTGGTAGGCGGCGAGCGCTTCGGGCGTTACTCCTTTATCGGCCTGCATGCGCACACGCTGCTGCGCGCCAAGGGCAACCGCACGGAAGTGGTGACCGACGGCAAGGTGGTGGAGACGAACGAAGGTAACCCGCTGGACTTCATCGCCGCCTTCGAGCGCCGCCAGAAAGTGGCGCTGCGCCCGGGCCTGCCGCGATTCTGCGGCGGCCTGGCCGGCTATTTCGGCTACGACGCCGTGCGCTTCATCGAACCGCGCCTGGCCGAGACCGCCCCGCCCGACGATCTGCAACTGCCCGACATCCAGCTCATGCTCTGCGAAGAGCTGGCCGTGATCGACAACCTGTCGGGCAAGCTCTACCTCATCGTCTACGCCGACCCGTCGAAACCCGAAGCCTATTCGCGCGCCAAGCAGCGGCTGCGCGCGTTGCGTACGAAGCTGCACCAGCCGGTCGATGTGCCGGTGACGTCGGCGTCGGTGCGCACCGACACCATCCGCGAGTTCGACAAGGCGGACTACATCACCGCCGTGCTCAAGGCCAAGGAATACATCGCTGCCGGCGACATGATGCAGGTGCAGATCGGCCAGCGCCTGGTCAAGCCGTTCCGCGATGCGCCGCTGTCGCTGTACCGCGCGCTGCGCTCGCTGAACCCGTCGCCGTACATGTACTTCTACAACTTCGGCGACATGCAGATCGTCGGGGCGTCGCCGGAAATCCTGGTGCGCCAGGAAGAGCGCCGTGTGCCGGCTGCTGAAAACAGCAGCAACGGCGCGGACGAATCCGCCCGCATCGTGACGATCCGCCCGCTGGCCGGCACGCGCCCGCGCGGCAACACGCCCGAGCGCGACGCTGAACTCGCCACCGAGCTGCTCAACGACCCGAAGGAAATCGCCGAGCACGTCATGCTGATCGACCTGGCGCGCAACGACATCGGCCGCATTGCCGAGATCGGCTCGGTCAAGGTGACGGACCAGATGGTCATCGAGAAGTATTCGCACGTGCAGCACATCGTCAGCTCCGTCGAGGGCCGCCTGAAACCGGGCATGACGAACATGGACGTGCTGCGCGCAACCTTCCCGGCGGGCACGCTGTCGGGCGCGCCCAAGGTGCGCGCGATGGAGATCATCGACGAGCTGGAGCCGGTCAAGCGCGGCATCTACGGCGGCGCGGTGGGCTATCTCTCCTTCTCGGGCGAGATGGATCTGGCCATTGCCATCCGCACCGGCATCATCAAGGACGGCAATCTCTATGTGCAGGCCGCCGCCGGCGTGGTGGCCGATTCGGACCCGGATGCCGAATGGAGGGAAACCGAACACAAGGCGCGCGCCGTCCTGCGTGCGGCCGAGCAAGTGCAAGACGGCCTCGACGCCGATTTCTGAGGTTAAGGAGACCACCATGCTGTTGATGCTCGATAACTACGACTCCTTTACCTACAACATCGTCCAGTACTTTGGTGAACTCGGCCAGGACGTGCGCACCTATCGCAACGACGAGATCACGATCGAAGAGATCGAAAAGCTGAACCCGGAGCGCATCTGCCTGTCGCCTGGCCCATGCACGCCCACCGAAGCCGGCATCCTCGTTCCGGCGCTCAAGCACTTTGCGGGGCGCGTGCCCATCCTCGGTGTGTGCCTCGGGCACCAGGCCATTGCCGATGCGTTTGGCGGCCGCGTGATCCGCGCGCAGAAAGTGATGCACGGCAAGGTCAGCACCATCGAAAACACCGGCGTGGGCGTGTTCGCCAACCTGCCGCGGCATTTCAAGGTGACGCGCTATCACTCGCTTGCCATTGAGCGCGAAACGCTGCCCGACTGCCTGGAAATTACCGCCTGGACCGAAGACGGCGAAATCATGGGCGTGCGCCACAAGACGCTGCCGGTGGAAGGCGTGCAGTTCCACCCGGAATCGATCCTGTCGGAACACGGCCACGCGCTGCTCGGCAATTTCCTGAAGGAACGCGTCTGATGCGCCGCGCATGCACGGTCGCGCTGGCGATGATGGCGAGCCTGCCGGCGATGGCCGGTACGCTGGACGCCTGCCGCGCGGCCCAGCCCGAGGCCGGCAACGTCGCCCAATGCGTGCAGACCGCACGCAAGGCGGCACAAACGGAACTGGCGTCGGCCGAATCGACACGCCGCACCGCGCTGCGCGCCCGCATGGCTGCCAACAAAGGCACGGACCCTGGCGCCGCCATGGCATTCGACCGCACCGTGCGCGCACACCAACTCTACCGGCAGGCCGAATGCGACCTGCAACGCCGCCTGGCCCGCAATGCGCCCGATGCCGACCTGGCAGAAGCCGCATGCGAGGCCGATCTCTCGCGTGAGCGCATCGGCGCCTTGCGCGACGCCGCACAGCCGGTCACCCCGGCTGCGGCTCCGGCAGCGCCCAACTGAATACGGAACGACCATGTCCATCACCCGCAAGAAGCGCTCGTCCGCTGTATCGAACATCGGGAAATCTTCCACGACGAAATGCTGCACCTGATGCGGCTCATCATGCGCGGCGAGATGTCGCCCGTCATGGCAGCCGCCCTCACCATGGGGCTGCGCGTCAAAAAAGAGACCATCGGCGAAATCGCGGCCGCTGCCACCGTCATGCGCGAATTCGCCACCAAGGTTGATGTACCCGCTGAGGTGTCCGATCACTTTGTCGACATCGTCGGCACGGGCGGCGACGGCGCCAACACCTTCAACATCTCCACCGCCTCGATGTTCGTGGCGGCAGCGGCCGGCGCGCGCATCGCCAAGCATGGCGGACGCGGCGTCAGCTCCAAATCCGGCAGCGCCGATGTGCTGGAAGCGCTGGGCGTGAACATCATGCTGACGCCCGAGCAGGTGGCCGAATCGATCGAGACGGCGGGCATCGGTTTCATGTTCGCGCCCAACCACCACCCGGCCATGAAGAACGTCGCCCCGATCCGCAAGGAACTGGGCGTGCGCACGATCTTCAACATCCTGGGGCCGCTGACCAACCCGGCCGGCGCGCCGAACATCTTGATGGGCGTGTTCCATCCGGACCTGGTCGGCATTCAGGTGCGCGTGATGCAACGCCTGGGCGCCAAGCACGCGGTGGTCGTCTACGGCAAGGACGGCATGGACGAGGTGTCGCTCGGCGCTGCCACGCTGGTCGGGGAACTCAAGGACGGCGTCGTCACCGAATACGAAATCCACCCGGAAGACTTCGGGCTGCAGATGGTCTCCAACCGCAGCCTGAAGGTGGCCGACGCCGACGAATCCAAAGCCATGCTGATCGACGCCCTCGAGAACAAG
Source organism: Ralstonia sp. 1B3 (assembly GCF_036631435.1). NCBI lineage: Bacteria > Pseudomonadati > Pseudomonadota > Betaproteobacteria > Burkholderiales > Burkholderiaceae > Ralstonia > Ralstonia sp. 1B3. The sequence continues at coordinate 52,551 of NZ_JAPNUG010000028.1, forward strand.
CCCGGCACGCCGCGCGAGATCGTCTCGCTCAACGCGGGTGCTGCACTGTACGCAGCCAACATCGCCGGCTCGATCGGCGACGGCATGAAGCTGGCCCGCGAAGCCATCGCCTCCGGCGCGGCACGTGCCAAGCTTGACGAACTCGTGCGCGTCACCAACCAGTTCAAAGCCTGATATGTCCGACATCCTGCAGAAAATCCTGGCCGTGAAGGCCGAAGAAGTGGCCGCCGCCCGCAAGCACCGCGACCTCGCCAGCGTACGCGCCGAAGCCGAAGCCAACCGCACCGACAGCACGCTCGGCACCCGCGGCTTTGCCAAGGCGATGCGCGACAAGATCGCCGCCGGCAACGCGGCGGTCATCGCCGAAGTGAAAAAGGCGTCACCGTCCAAGGGCGTGCTGCGCCCGAACTTCAAGCCCGCCGACATCGCCCGCAGCTATGCGGAGCACGGCGCCGCCTGCCTCTCCGTCCTGACCGACGAGCAATTCTTCCAGGGCCACGCCGATTACCTGCGCGAGGCGCGCGCCGCCTGCGCGCTGCCGGTGCTGCGCAAGGACTTCATGGTGGATCTGTACCAGGTGTACGAAGCCCGCTCGTGGGGCGCGGACTGCATCCTGCTGATCGTCGCCGCGCTGGACCAGGGCTTGATGGAAGAACTCGAAGCGTGCGCGCTGGAACTCGGCATGGACGTGCTGGTGGAAGTGCACGACGGCCATGAGCTGGACCGCGCGCTGCGTCTGCAAACGCCGCTGGTGGGCGTGAACAACCGCAACCTGCGCACGTTCGAGACGTCGCTCGACAACACGCTCGGCCTGCTCAAGCACATGCCGGACGATCGCATCGTCGTCACGGAATCCGGCATCCTCACGTCGGACGACGTGCGCAAGATGCGCGCCGCCGCCGTCAACGCGTTCCTCGTCGGCGAAGCCTTCATGCGTGCAGACGACCCGGGCGCCGAACTGGCCCGCCTGTTCGCCTGAGCGCCACACCATGGCCCGCGAGATTGAACTGAAGCTGGCCGTTTCGGCCGGCACGCACGACGCACTGGTCGGCTGGCTCGACGCCCATGCGCAGGCGGCCGGCTCGGTGGAATTGGCGAACGTCTACTACGACACACCCGACCAGGCGCTGGCACGCAACCGCGCCGCGTTGCGCGTGCGTCGTCAGGGCAGCCAATGGCTGCAAACGCTGAAAACCGCAGCCGTGAGTACGTCCGGTCTGAGCGCCCGCCACGAATGGGAGGTGCCGCTGCAGAACGACGCACTGTCCGTCGATGCCTTCGCTGCCAACAACGCCGCCGAAGCCGCCGACTATGTCCGCCCGCATGCGGCTGCGCTCGCCCCGCTGTTCCGCACCGACTTCACGCGCCGCCTGTGGCATGTCGCAGCGGATGGCGGTGAGATCGAGATCGCGCTGGATGCCGGCGCCATCCTCATCCCCGGCACCCAGGCACGCGAGCCGATCGACGAACTGGAACTGGAGTGGAAGCCCGCCGCGGGCAGCACGCTCACCGAAGACGCAGTTGCCGAACGCCTGCACGCCTGGACGCAGAAGCTGCGCGCCGCCGTGGCCGGCCTCACGCCGCTCGACATCAGCAAGGCGCAACGCGGCTACCAGCTGCGCGCGAAAGCCACTGGGGGCCAGCCGTGACGCGACGCGCCAATCCGGCGCAAGCCGCTCTTTTCGACGAACCCGCAGCGGACACGACCGCCGTCGGTTTCACCCCGCTGGCCCAGCAGTTCGATGCCCTGCCCGCCGACTGGAAGGCAATCCTCACGTCGTGTATCGCGCAGACCAATTGGCCGGAGCTATGCGCCTTGTCGATGGCGAGCGCGCCGCGGGCAAGCCGATCTTTCCGACGGACGTTTTTCGTGCCCTGCACCTGACCTCGGTGGACGATGTGCGCGTCGTCATCCTCGGCCAGGATCCGTATCACGGCACGGGCACCGTCGATGGCCGCGAGATTCCGCAGGCGCACGGCTTGGCGTTTTCGGTGCCGGCCGGCGTGCGCGTGCCGCCAAGCCTGCGCAATATCTACAAGGAAATCGAAGCGGAATTCGGCTGCAAGCTGCCAGGCACCTCGGGCAATCTGGAGGGCTGGGCACAACAAGGCGTGCTGCTGCTGAACACGGTGCTCACCGTCGAGCAAGGGCAGGCGGCGAGCCACGCCAAGCGCGGGTGGGAACGCATCACCGATTGCCTGCTGGAGCAGCTCGCGCGCGTCGGCCACAAGCGCGTATTCATGCTGTGGGGCAGCCACGCACAGGCCAAGCGCGCGCTGCTGCCGGACGGGCACCTGGTGCTGGAGGCGCCGCACCCCTCGCCGCTGTCCGCGCATCGGGGGTTCTTGGGGTGCGGGCATTTCAAGACGGCCAATGATTGGCTGGCGGCGCAGCACCAACCGACCATCGACTGGCTGAAACCGCAGGCTGCCTGAAACGCACGGGCCATGCAGCTCCATCGACGAGCCGCCAAGCTCCGGCGTTGACCGTCTAAGGGCCGGCGTTGAATGTCTAAGGGCCGAGGTCGGCTCTCCAAGGTTCGACTTTGACTCCCGGGGGACCGACTTCGAGCCTCCGAGATTCGACTTCGACTCTCTGAGGTCCGACACTTTGACCCTCCGAGGCCCAACGTTCACGGTCTGAAGGTCGTCTTTGACTGTCTGAGGGTCGCGCTCGACTCTCCGAGGCTCAAATTCGACTTTTTTCCGACTCCAGTTTGAGTCTTCAAGGTCCGTGGTCGGCCCTCCGAGACTCGACCTCGGCCCTCTGACGCTGACCTTTGACGCTCGGATACTGGAAGTCGAGTGTCTGTAGCTGGACGTCGGCTCGTTGAGCCCCGTCGTGGAAGGTCCAAGGCTCGACGCTGGCGCGGGGAAGAGCGCCGCCCGTGCGAAGCCAGGCAACCGCCGGCCCCGCCTAGCCCTTCGAAATACGCAGCGCGCGCCCGAGCGCACCGCAGCGCAATGCGATCTTGGACGTGTCGGCCCGAAGCGCCTGCAGGCGGCGCTCCAGCAGGTGCATCGCCGACAGCGATTCCGATTCGGCCGCAGCGTCGACCATGCGCGAGCGTGCCGACTGATCGGCGAAGTCGGCTGCGCCCAGCTCCTGCGTGTCGCGCGGGCGCACGCCCCACCCGCCTTCGTGGACGGCCTGGTCGAAGCGCTCCTTGGCGCGCGCCAGGCTTTCGAGCGCGGCTTCTGCCGTTTGCTCGACCAGCGCCCGCGTATCGGCCTCATCCAGTTCCTGCGCGCGTTGCCGCACAAGAATACGCACCGCCGCGACGTGCGCCGCCACGAGGTAGTTCTGCACGATGAAGCGGTTCAGGTTGTCGACGGCGCGGTGCCGGCTCTTGGGCTCGTCGAGCATGCGCGCGAAGGCAGCGATGAGCCCGGTCAGCGATTCCATGAACTGCTTGCGCTGCACGCGATAGGCGAAGTCGTCCTTGAGCGTGCCGAGCAGCAAGTCGCGCGCGGCTTCGATAAAGCGGCGGTTGGTGCGCAGCACGTCGTCCACCAGCTTGGGCAGGTTGCGGTATTCCCAGGCAGGCAGCACATAGCTGAACGCGGTGGCGATGGCCGCGCCGATCAGCGTATCGACGAGCCGTTCTCCAATGGCGTCCTTGCTGCCGGGCAGCAGCAGGTTGATCTGGATGAGCACCTGCACGCACGCCGCGATGGCCGTGTAGCGGTAGCGCACGGTGACGAAGGCCGCGCTTGCCGCCGTCGACAGGTACAGCACGCCCATCAGGACCCACGTCGAATGGGTGAAGCGCAGAATCACCGCCGCAATCACGCAGCCGATCAGCGTGCCGAGCACCCGGTCGAAGTTGCGCTGGCGCGTCATGCTGAAGGTCGGCTTGAGGATGACGACGATGGTCAGCAACACCCAGTAGCCATGCGACGCATATGGCAGGTGGTCGGCAATCCACAAACCGGCAGCCACGGCCATCGAGATGCGCAGCGCAAAGCGCAGCACCGGCGAACGCCACGTCAGCTCTTCCAGCACCAGCCGCAGCTCGTATTTCTGCCGCGTGAGAAACGGCGTCATGTCCGGGCGCAGCAGCACCTGCGACAGTTCGACCGGTGTGGCGGTGGCGGCGTGCAGCTGCGCCATCAGGCGGATTGCACCGCGCACCGTGGCCACCGATTCCTCCAGCGCCGCGATGGCTTCGATGGGCACGCCATGGTGGTTGTGCTGCAGTTCGTGCAACGCGCCTTCAATGGCGGCCATCTCCTGGTCATACGACATCGGCGTGGGCGACGGCCTGTCGCGGCCAACGGCATAGGCCACGCCTTCGATGTCCAGGCGCATGCGTTCGATCACGTCCCGCAGCAGACGCATCACCTCGGCGTCGGCCAGCCACGGCGCAGCAGCGGGTAATCGGTATTGGACGACAGCAGGTACTCGTAGATATCGAGCATCCGCATGTGGATCTGCACGAGGCGCCCATCGCTGGCGGTGCGGTTATCGCGGAAGACGAAATCGCGCGCCACCTGCTGCTTGTCGGCCACCGAAATCTGCTGGCGCACGAGCGCATTGAACTGCTCGTCGAAATCCTTGGATGCGTCGTAGAAGCCGGCCTTGCGTTCCACGTACACAGCCAGTTCGTACAGGCATTCGGCCAGCACCTGCTCTTTGATGCGGCGGCGCTGGCCCCACGCCACCGCCATCGCAAACGCCATGTAGCCGATCGCGCCGAGGAAGAACTGCAGCGTGTGCTCCACGGCTTCGCGGAAGGCGAATTCCTCGGTAAAGGTCAGCGTCATGACGAAGAGCGCCGCAAACTGCAGCGGCATCGTCTTGTTGCCGTACGCCACCATGAGCCCCGCCAGGAAGCTCACCACCACGATCACTGCCGGCAGGATCGCGTATGGCGTCACGACCGCCACGAGGAACGTGACGGCCGTGGTCAGCAGCACGCACGCCATCATCTCGTTGAATTTGTGCCGCAGCGGGCTGGGCAAATCCATGAGGCTGGTGCACAGCGCGCCGATCGACACCACCATCGCGCCCTGCAGATCCATCACCAGCAGCGCGAGCAGCGTCAGGCCGATCACGCCGGTGGCAGTACGGATGCCCCGCGAGACGTAATGGCTGTAGAGGAACGTGCGCGGATCGTGGACGTAATCCATCGGATCAGGCGACGCGTCAGGCCGACTTGCCGCGCGTCACCTTGCGCGCTGACGACCGCTTGCCCAGCCACGCCGAGCGCAGCGGCGAGGGCTCCGTCGCCAGCGCCAGCGTGAACTGCGGCGTCGCATCGGTGGCGAGCGTCACGTTCAGCGTCATCAGTTCGTCGCGGCGGAACACGTGCACCGGCACGGTATCGCCGGCGCGATGGCGCGTGAGCATCTTGTCGAGCTGGCCGGCCGGCACACGCAGGCCGTCCACTGCAACGATCAGGTCGCCGGCGGACAAACCAGCGCGCTGCGCCGGGCTATCGTCGAAGACCTGCTGCAGCTTGACGAAGCCGTTTTCGGCGGCCGTCTTGACGCCCAGCGCGAGCGCCGTGTCGGCGGCCTTGCGCGTGGCGCTCACGCCCATCGCCTTGAAGAGGGCGGGCAGCGGCGGGTCGTCGCGGCCTTCGCTCAATTGGCGCACGAGGGTGCGCAGGCGCACACCGGTGGTCTCTTCCATCAGGGTGATGAGCCCGGCTTCGGTCACGCCGCGCTGCGTGTGGCCGGCGGCGTAGAAATCGCGGCCGTACGTGACCCACAGGGCACGCATCACGTCATCGAGCGAACGTTCGCCGTGGGTCTGCGTGCGGATCGTCAGGTCCAGCGCCAGCGCCACCAGCGAGCCCTTGGTGTAGTAGCTGACGATGGCGTTGGGCGCGTTTTCGTCCTGGCGGTAGTACTTCGTCCAGGCGTCGAACGAGCTTTCGGCCACGCTCTGCTTGAGGCGGCCGCTGCCGCGCAGCACGCCGTTCCACGTCTTGCCGAGCATCTCCAGATACTGCGCTTCGGAGATCAGGCCCGAGCGCACCAGCATCAGGTCGTCGTAGTAGCTCGTGAAACCTTCAAACAACCACAACAGCGGCGTGTGGACCTCGCGGTCGAGTGCGTACGGCACGAAGGTGGCCGGCTTGATGCGCTTGACGTTCCACGTGTGGAAATACTCGTGGCTGACGAGGCCGAGGAAGGTGCGATAGCCCTCGGTGGTTTCATCGCGGCCAGTGACGGGCAGATCGGCGCGCGCGCACATCAATGCGGTGCTGGCGCGGTGTTCCAGGCCGCCGTAGCCGTCGGTGGTGACCATCGTCATGAAGACGTAGCGGCGGTTGCTGTCGAGGAACGGCGCCGTGGCGGTCTGCGGCTCGAACAGGCGGATCTGCGCTTCGCAGATGCGCTTGAAATCGCGGGCGATGCGTTCCAGATCGAGGTTCGGCACACGGCCGGTAAAGACGGCGTCGTGCTGCGCACCGCAGGCCTCGAACGACACCAGCTCGAACGTGCCCATCTCGACGGGGTGGTCGATCAGCTCGTCGTAATTGGCCGCTTCGTACCAGCCAAAGCCGTAGCGCTTGGCGCCGGCCTTGCCCTGGACGCGGCCGGTCGCTTCGCGCAGCGCGGTGGCGACACGCCAGCCGCGGTAGGCCTCTCCGGCGGGCGGCTGGATGTCAACGAGGCAGCGCTGGTCATCCGCGCCTTCCACGCGCAGGAATACCGACGTGCCGTTGAAGAAGCCGTGCGTGGCGTCCAGATGCGCGGCGCGCACCGACAAGTCCCACGCATAGACGTCGTAGGAAATCGTCAGCGGCCCGGTGCACGGCGCGGCCCACCACGTGTGCTTGTCGACCTTGGTCAGGCGCACCGGCCTGTGGGCGGACGACGCCTCGATCCGCACGATGTTGCGCGCGAACTCGCGGATCATGTAGCTGCCCGGAATCCACGCCGGCAGCGAAAAGCGCTGGCCCTGGGCATCGGGCGCGTCAACCGTGACGGTGACGGTGAAAATGTGCGCCTCGGGCGCGGCGGGGGCGATGGTGTAGCGGATCGGCTTCATGGCGGACATTGTAGCGTTGCCGTCCCACGCTGCCGAAGGCAAATCGTCCGCAAACCGGCCTGCCAGCCTATCGGTTGACGTCGACCACGACGCGCCCGCGCATCTTGCCGGCCATGATGTCGTGGGCGGCGTCGATAGCCTCGACAGCGTCACCTCGCGCGTGATGGCGGCGAGGCGATCGGGCAGCAGATCGGCAGCCAGGCGCTGCCACGCGGTCTGTCGCAGCGCGCGCGGCGCCATCACGCTGTCGATGCCGCACAGCGTCACGCCGCGCAGGATGAACGGCGCGACCGTGGCCGGAAAATCCATGCCCTGCGCCAGCCCGCACGCCGTGACCACGCCGCCGTAGCGGACCTGTGCGCAGGCGTTGACCAGCGTGTGCGAGCCCACCGAATCGACCACCGCCGCCCAGCGCTCTTTCTGCAATGGCTTGCCCGGGGCGGCAAGCTCGGCGCGATCCATGACATCCGTCGCGCCCAGCGCCTGCAGGAAATCGGCCTCATTCGTCTTGCCCGTGGATGCCACCACGCGATAGCCCAGCTTGCCGAGCAGCGCGATGGCGATCGAGCCCACGCCGCCCGACGCGCCCGTCACCAGGACCTCGCCGTCGCCCGGTTTCACGCCGGCGCGCTCCAGCGCCAGCACGGAGAGCATCGCCGTGTAGCCGGCCGTGCCGATCGCCATGGCCTGCCGCGCGTCGAGCCCCGCCGGCAATGCCACGAGCCAATCGCCGGAAAGCCGCGCCTGCTGGGCAAGACAACCCCAGTGCGTCTCGCCGACGCCCCAGCCGTTGAGCACCACCGCATCGCCGGTCCGCCAATCCGGATGCGATGAATCGAGCACGACACCCGCGCCGTCGATACCGGCCACCATCGGCCACTTGCGCACGACGGGGCCCTTGCCGGTGATGGCCAGGCCGTCCTTGTAATTGATGGTCGACCAGTCCACGCGGATCAGCACGTCGCCGGCGGTCACGTCGTTGGCCAGCGCTTCGGGTGTGGACAACGCTGCGTCATCGAGGTCGACGATGTGGGCCAGGCGCCCGCCATCCTGCTTTTCCAGCATCAGCGCGCGAAACGACATGCCAAGTCTCCGAAGATGAGGTGAATGCGAGCGCCAAAGAAAAGCGCCGGATCGACCGGCGCTTCCTTCGTGCGAATTACGACTTCTTGAGCGCGGCGAACTTGCGCTCCAGCGTGGCCGCATCGATCAGGCCCGGCGCCCGGGTTCCGTCCGGGAAGATGATGGCCGGCGTGCCGGTCACGTTCAGCTGCTGGCCGAGCTTCAGGTTGGCCTCCAGCGGCGTGTCGCAGGTGCCGGCGCCGCCCGGGGCGGTCTTGGCGGTCATCCAGTCACGCCAGGCCTTGGCGCGGTCGGCCGAGCACCAGATCTGCTTGGCCTTGGTGTTGGAGTCTTCGGACAGGATCGGGAACAGGAAGGTGTAGACGGTGACGTTGTCGACTTGCGTGAGCATCTGCTCCAGCTTGTGGCAGTACGGGCAGTTCGGATCGGAGAACACGGCGATCTTGCGTGCGCCGTTGCCCTTGACCCACTTCACGGCGCGGTCCAGCGGCAGGTCGGACCACTTCACGCGGTTCAGCTCGGCCAGGCGCTCTTGCGTGAGGTTGGTGGCGGTCTGCGTGTCGAGCAGGTCGCCGTTGAGCACGTAGCGGCCGGTGGCATCGCTGTAGACGACCTGGCTGCCGAGGTTGATCTCGTACAGGCCGGCCAGCGGCGACTTGGTGACGCTCTTGATCTCCACGTTCGGGCCCAGGGCCTTCTGCACGGTGGCCTTGACCTTGTCCAAGGCGGGCTCGGCGGCGCCGGCGCTCAACACATAGCCAGCGCCAATGGCTGCCACTGCCACCGCAGAGGCGATGGCCGCCACCCGAATACGAAACGACATAACGACTCCTGGAACCCCGAAAAACCACAAATCCGCTGAGATGGCCTCAGCCGAGTGCGTGCTTGATCAACAAGCGTTTGATAAATGGCGTCATGCCCACCATGCGCATCCCCGCGTTGCGTACCGTGCGTGGCAGCGCGCCCGGCAGGGCGAACAGTTTGTGCAGACCGTCCGTGGCGGCCGTGAGCGAAAGCAGATCTTCGCGGCGGGCACGTTCGTAACGGCGCAGCAACCTCAGATCGCCATGATCGCGCATGGTTTCACGTTCCGCCATCACGCGACCGATTTCGGACACATCCCGCAGCCCGAGGTTCATGCCCTGCCCGGCCAGCGGATGGATCACATGGGCCGCATCGCCTACCAGCGCCACGCGCGGCGCGACCGCCCGGCTGGCGTGTTGCAGCACGAGCGGGAAACCCTGCGCAGGCGTGATGTTCGACAAGCGCCCGAAGCGAGCGGCGATGGCGCCACCCGCCGCAGCTTCCACTGCGCGGCACAACGCCTCGGGCGACAGCGCGAGCAATTCGCGGGCGTGGTCCTCGCTGGCGGACCAGACCATCGACACGCGCCGATCGGGCAGCGGCAGCATCGCGAGAATCTCTCCGCGTACCGGGGCGGCGTCATCCGTGGCGGCGGCCTGCTCGGCGGAGGCACCGAGGAACCATTGCCACGCGGTGTCCTGATGCCAGTGTTCGGCCTGGAAGTTGGCGACCACGCCAAGCTGGCGATACGGCTTCGCTTCGGCCTGGATACCGGCCTGCTCGCGCACCCACGAATGCTTGCCGTCGGCGCCGATCACGCATTCCGCGCGGATCGTCTGCCCGTCCGCCAGCGTCAGCCGCACGGCGTCAGCTTCCATTTCGAAACCGGTGGCGGCGTGCGGGAAGGTCTGCACCGTGTGAGCGAAGCGCAGTGCGGTTTCCAGAGCGCGCTCGACCAGCGACGATTCGGCAATCCACGCCAATTGCGGCGTGCCGGCGGCGTAGGCAGAGAAGTGCAGGTCGGGGTGGGCGTGCTCGCCGCGCGCGGCAGCGTCATCGCCGAAGATGCGCATGTCGTGCACCGGCTGCACGCGTGTCATGTCGAGCGCCGGCCAGATGCGCAACTGCTCCAGCAGCGCCTGGGAGCTGGACGAGAACGCGTAGACACGCGCGTCCCAGGCGTCCGGCCCGGCGGGCGCGGCGGCTGGCGCGGGCGGTGCGATATGCGCGATGCGCAAGCCGATCTGCGCCAGCCGCAGGGCGCAGGCACGCCCGACGATGCCGCCGCCCACCACGGCCAAGTGGTAGGGCGCAGCCTCCCGGGAAGCCGCCTTGGAAGAGGAAAACGCGGGTGTATTCATGGTGGGCCGATTATAGCGGCGGGGGTGCGGCAGCCTTGTGGTCGCGCAAATGTGTCGCGACCGACACATGGCGTGCGCGCGTGTCGGCTCAGTGTTTACGCCTACCCCTGCCGCGCACGACGTTTTCGTCCCCCGAACCTAGTGCAGCGGGGTACGCACGTTTTGGGGCGCAGATGCCGCCTCTGCCACATATGTGGAAGATGCTCCGCCCGCCCGCAGACCCGCGATGTGATGCCGTTTCCACCGGACTTCAGCCGCTCAGGCCATCGGTCGGGATGGGCGATAAAAGCCGGGTAATTCGACGTTTTGACACGCGCGACCCGCCGATACAGTTCGGGTCCGATCCACGCATTCCTCATCGCCATGTGGACTTTCTCCAAACGCTCCGCCGTATCACTGATGCTGGCAGCGCTACTGGCGTTGGCCGGCTGCGCGCAGATGCCTGCTGCCACGACGCCCGCCCCCGTGGCCCGCACCGCGCCCCGGGCGAAGTCATGACCTTCGCCATCCCGCCCGACGCACTGGGCGCGCATGACCCGCAACTGACGGCCGTGCTGACCAAGGCCGGCGCGCTGGCCGCGGCGCAAAAACGCCCGGCAACCATCCAGGTAGCCGCGCTGGCCCAGGATTTCCGCTACCTGAACCAGGCGCTGTGGAACGGCGTGCCCGCTCAGCGCGCTGGATACGTCCGGCTGGAAAACCTGACCGTCAGCGCCAGCCAGCCCTACAGCGTGACGATCCGCACGCAGCATTAAGAGGAACGTCATGCGTATGACCCATCTGCTTTTCCCGCTCACCGTCGGCCTGCTGAGCGTCTCGACCGCTTCGGCTTTGCCGCCCCGCCCGATGCACTGATGCCGGCGACGGCAGCGGCGCCCGATCGCGTCTATCCACCCCTGCCTTCGCTGGCGATGCTGCCGCCCGGCGGCGGCACCGAAATGGAACCGGCGCCCGTGGCACACGCGCGCGGCGGCAAGCGCAAGGCCGCGGCCACGCAGTGGCGCAAGGCGACCGAGCCGGTGCCCCGCATGGTGGTGTCAGAGGCCTCGCACACGTATCTGGCCGGCATCGAGCGTCAGCTTGAAGTGGCCCTGCAGAAGTAATCAACGATTGCCGCCGGAGCCGTCATGCCCCTCGCCCGCCTTCTTTGCTTGAACTGGCGCCGCCTTGCCGCGGCATTCTTGCTGGCGGGTTCCAGCGTGGCGGCGCACGCGGCGTCAGGCGATTGCTTCGAGCAGGCCGGCACCTATCAAGGCGTGAACCCGACGGTGCTGCGCGCGATCGTGTGGTTTGAATCAAAAGGCGACCCGGGCGCCATCCACCGCAACGCCGATGGCTCGGTCGACATCGGCCAGGCGCAGATCAACTCGATTCACTTCGGGACGCTGGCGCGCTACGGCGTGCCGCGCCATGCGCTGACCGACGCCTGCGTCAACGTGTTCGTGGCGGCCTGGCTGCTCAAGCAAAAAATGGTTCGCCATGGAAACACGTGGCGGGCCATCGGCGCGTATCACTCCGAGACGCCCGTCCACCGCGACGCCTATGCGCGGAGCATCCAGCGGGTGCTGATGTCGTGGGGGGAATTGCGGGCCGACCGCTGATTCGGGTTCGGCCCCGGAACCGCGCGCGCTCAGTAGTACGAGACGGCGGCGTACGCCTGACGTGCGCCGATGGCGCGGCGCTCGCCGCTGACCAGGCGCATCAGTTCATCCTGACGCGGGCAGACCAGCGCGCACACGGGCGTCGTTGGCCAGGATGCGCATCATCAGGTCGCGCTTGCGCTGCACCTCTTCCTGGGACAAGGCCGGGCGCAGACCGTGGCCGAGGCGCTCCATGTGGGCCGCGCATTCGCGCTCGAGCAAGCTCACTTCGTCCCAGTCGCCGCGTTCTGCAGCATCCACCATGTCTTCGGACAGGCTCGCGATGGCCTCGTAGCAGGCGAACAAGCCGGCGCTGTCGGAAACCGTATGGATCGGGCGGGCGGCGGTGGCGACGGTCCAGGACATGCTGTGCTCCAGAGTCAAACGTTGTTGTTTGCAGCAAGCCAGTGCAATAGGGATGCCCGGCCGGCGCCGAACCGCCTCCCACCCGCCCGGAAATGCCGCGAAAGCCTTTGCTGGCTTGGGTTCGTAGGATACGGAGAGCGTCCGGCGGCGGGCATCGCAGGCCTGAAAAACAGCCGCTCGGGGCGGAGTTGTTACGTTTCTGGAACGTAACGCGTAACGGGGCCGTAACGCCTTCACACCGCGACCCGCCGAGCGCCTTGCCCGACCGAATGCGCTTTCATTCCGGGGCGAGAACGCACCCGGAGCGGTTACAATCACGCCTTTCCGTGAACGACGCGCGCAGCCCGGATTCCACTGTGCTGCCGCCTCCTCCCGCGTCACGCAACCCCTTGATTCAGAGCCTTTTTCACCATGAGCCTCCAATGCGGCATCGTCGGTCTGCCGAACGTCGGTAAGTCGACCCTGTTCAATGCCCTGACCAAAGCCGGCATCGCCGCCGAGAACTACCCGTTCTGCACGATCGAGCCCAACGTCGGCGTGGTGGAAGTGCCGGACGCCCGCCTGCAGGCGCTGGCCGAGATCGTCAAGCCCGAGCGCGTGCTGCCGGCGGTGGTCGAGTTCGTCGACATTGCGGGCCTGGTGGCGGGCGCCTCCAAGGGTGAAGGCCTGGGCAACCAGTTCCTCGCCAACATCCGCGAGACGGATGCCATCACGCACGTGGTGCGCTGTTTCGAAGATGAAAACGTGATCCACGTCGCCGGCAAGGTCGACCCGATCGCCGACATCGAAGTCATCAACACCGAGCTGGCTCTCGCTGACCTGGGTACGGTTGAAAAAGCGCTGCAGCGCTACACCAAGGCCGCCAAGTCGGGCAACGACAAGGAAGCCGCCAAGCTGGTCGCCGTGCTGGAAAAAGCCCAGAAGGTGCTGGACGAAGCCAAGCCCGTGCGTGGCCTGAACCTGACCGACGACGAGTGGGCGACGCTCAAGCCGCTGTGCCTGATCACCGCCAAGCCGACCATGTACGTTGCCAACGTGCGCGAAGACGGTTTCGAGAACAACCCGCACCTGGACGCCGTGCGCAACTACGCTGCGCAGACGAACTCGCCCGTGGTGGCCGTGTGCGCCGCCATCGAAGCCGAAATCGCCGATCTGGATGACGCCGACAAGGCCGAATTCCTGGCCGACATCGGCATGGAAGAGCCCGGCCTGAACCGCGTGATCCGTGCGGCCTTCAAGCTGCTCGGCCTGCAAACCTACTTCACCGCCGGCGTGAAGGAAGTGCGCGCCTGGACGATCCACATCGGCGACACGGCCCCGCGCGCCGCCGCGGCCATCCACACCGACTTCGAACGCGGCTTCATCCGCGCCCAGACGATTTCGTACGAGGATTTCATCCAGTACAAGGGCGAACAAGGTGCCAAGGAAGCCGGCAAGATGCGCGCGGAAGGCAAGGAATACATCGTCAAGGACGGTGATGTGCTGCACTTCCTGTTCAACGTCTGATCGGCGCAAGCACAACGAAAAGCCCTGCAACCACTGCAGGGCTTTTTTCATGGACAACGCGAGCGCGGCAACACCGGTGCCTGGGCGAGGTGCGTGCTGCCGAGCCTTGTAACGTTGAGGTGGCCCGGCATCACTTTTTACATACACGTAGTGCCGATAAGGCCGTTGCGATGGCCTCCAGAGCGCTTTGCTGCGCCATTTTCGCGTCTTGGGCACGTGACTTGCGTGGCGCACGGCAGATACGCTGAACCCCGGTAGGCTTCTTGCCCGGGGCAGCCCGCCGCCCCCGCATTCAACCAACGCATGTCGGGCGGCGCACTCGCCCAACGCCATGAGTTCGCAATCGCCCCCGCCCTTGTCCGTAGTTGACGACATCGACGCCACGCCGGGTATTGGCAGCAGCGCTGCCATCCAGTCGCGCGGGGTGTTGCTGTGCCTGTCCGAACCGGAGTTGCGCGTCCAGCAGGTGAGCGAAAACCTGGAGACCGCGCTGGGTACGCCGCTGGCCAGCGCGCTGGGAGCAAGCGTCGACCGTGTGGTGGGCAGCGCCGGCCGCGAGGTGCTGGAGCGCGCCCTGGCCACGCATAGCATCGACGGCCACCCCCTGTATATCGGCACGCTGCAGACACCGCACGGCCACGCGCTCGACGCGGTCATGCACCGGCACAAGCGCACGCTGATCCTGGAACTGGAACCGGCCGTGCATGCAGCCGACGGCGCGTTTGCGTCGATGTATCCGCTGATGCGCACGTTTGTCGGCAGCCTCCAAGCCGTTGGCACCGTCGATGCACTCACGGACCTTGCCGCCCGCGAAGTCCGCCGTCTCACCGACTTTGGCCGCGTCACGATCTACCGCATTGAGCGCGATGGCTCCTTGCAGGCGTTGGCCGAAGCGCGCGACGAGGCCTACGACACGCTGGTCGGCACACACCTGTCTGGGGCGGGCATCACGCCCGAACTGCGCACCCTGTACAGCCACAATCCGCTGCGGCTCGTGGCAGACGTGGACGACATCGCGGTGGGTCTGGTGCCACCGCTGCATCCGTCCACCGGCCGGACGACCGACCTGACATACGCCGCCCTGCGCGCCGCTTCCGAAGCGCAGCGCGAAACCATGCGCGGCATGGGGGCGAAGGCGTCGTTCACGCTGGCGCTTACGGTGCGCGGCAGTCTCTGGGGCTTGATCGCCTGCCACCACGCGACGCCCTGCTCACTGTCGTTTGAAGTGCGCACGGCATGCGAACACCTCGCGCAGATTCTGTCGCTTCAGATCGAGGCGAAAGAAGACCGCGCCGAGATCGCGCACCGGCTGGAACTGCGACGCATCCTCGTGCGCCTGCTGGCCGCGATGGCAGACCGCGACCATTTCGAAGACGGGCTGCTCGAGCATCCGGCAGATCTGCTGCGCTTTGCCTCGGCCAGCGGCGCCGCCATCGTGCGCCAGGGCGAGTGCATGCGCATCGGTGCCGCGCCGGACGAAGACAGCATTCTGCGCCTGACCGAATGGCTGGCCGAGGCGCACCCCGGCGAGGTTTTCCACACCGACCGCCTAGCCGCCACTTATCCGGATGGCGCCGCGCTCCTGCCCCAGGCCAGCGGCGTACTGGCCGTGCAGGTTTCGCAACTGCATCGGCACTACGTGCTGTGGTTTCGCCCCGAAACCCCGCACACCGTCCGCTGGACGGGCGATGCACCAGACCTGGCAGACGGCGATGCCACGCACATGCTCGGCCGCACACGCCATTGGCAGGAGCACATCGTCCACACCTCGCGCCCCTGGCGCACGAGCGAAGTGGAAACCGCAGCGGAGTTCCGCTACGCCGTCCTGAACATCGTGCTGCGCCGCGCCGAAGAAGCCGCGGAGTTGACCAGCGAACTGCGCCGCGCCAACCACGAACTCGAAGCGTTTTCGTATTCCGTGTCGCACGACTTGCGCGCGCCGCTGCGCCATATCGCCGGCTATGCCGAACTGCTCGACGAGATGGAAGGCCAACACGTCTCGGAGCGTGGGCGGCACTTCCTGCAGACGATCTCGGAGTCGTCGCGCTTTGCGGGCAAGCTGGTCGACGATCTGCTCACCTTCTCGCAGATGGGACGCGGCGCACTTCACCTGACCGATGTCGACCTCACGCAGCTCGTGCGCGGCGTCGTGCGCGATCTGACGCTCGATCAGGGGCGTCGCCATATCGAATGGAACATCGCCGCCTTGCCGGTGGTGCGCGCCGATCCGGCATTCCTGCAACTGGCCATGCGCAACCTGCTCTCCAACGCCGTCAAATACACGCGTGACCGCGATCCTGCGCGCATCCAAATCGACGCCGAACAGACCGACGCCGAAACCATCGTGCGCATTGCCGACAACGGCGTGGGCTTCTCGATGGAATACGTGGCCAAGCTGTTCGGCGTGTTCCAGCGGCTGCACCGCATGGACGAGTTCGAGGGCACCGGCATCGGCCTGGCCAATGTGCGGCGCATCATCGATCGCCACGGCGGCCGCACCTGGGCCGAGGGCGAGCTGAACCGCGGCGCGACGTTCTACTTCGCCCTGCCGCGCACGCCCGACCCGCAAGCGGCATCCGAGCGGGCCTTCGCACGATGACGCCCGATGCCTGATCGTTCTTTTCCACGCTCATTGTCACCATGCTCAAACCCATCCTGCTCGTTGAAGACAACCCGAACGACCTCGAGCTGACGCTGCTGGCACTGGAGCGCAGCCAGCTCGCCAACGACGTGGTCGTCACCCGGGACGGCGCCGAGGCGCTGGATTACCTGCACGCGCGCAACCTGTACGCGCAGCGCGTGCCCGGTAACCCCGCCGTGGTGCTGCTCGACCTGAAGCTGCCAAAGATCGACGGGCTGGAAGTGCTGGCCGAGATCCGCGCAACGCCCGCGCTCAAGAGCCTGCCGGTGGTCATGCTGACTTCGTCGCGCGAAGAAACCGACCTGCTGCGCAGCTACGAACTGGGCGTCAACGCCTACGTGGTCAAGCCGGTGGAGTTCCGCGCGTTTGTCAATGCGATCGCCGACCTGGGCGTATTCTGGGCGGTGCTCAACGAACCGCCGCCCGGCTCCACGCGGGCACGCCGCACGTTGCTGCCGGCGAGCTAACCGCCCCATCCGGAGCATCCGCCCCCATGCCGAATCTGCAACTGCTGCTGGTCGAAGACAACCCGCTCGATGCGGAGCTCACGCGCGCGCGGCTGGAAACCGCCAATCTGCAAGCCGACACCACGCTTGTCGACAACGAGACCGACTTCATCGCCCAGCTCAGCGCACGAACCTTCGACGCCATCCTGGCCGACTACATGCTGCCGCAGTTCACAGGGGCGGAAGCGTTGGATATTGCACGCCGCATGGCGCCACAAACGCCGTTCATCTTCGTATCGGGTGCGCTCGGCGAGGAGCACGCGGTCGACATGCTCAAGCGCGGCGCCACCGATTACGTCATCAAGCAGCGCCTGCAGCGCCTGCCCGTGGTGCTGCTGCGGGCGCTGGCCGAAGCGGCCGAACGCCGCCAGCGCATCGCCGCCGAAGCCGCGCTGCGCGAAGCGGAAACGCATTTCCGCCTGCTGATCAACGCGCTCAAGGAGCACGCCGTGCTCTCGCTCGACCCGCAGGGCATCGTGCGCACATGGAACGCGGCGTCGCGCAGCATTCTTGGTTATGCGCGTGAAGACATCCTCGGCAAATCGGCGGAGATTCTGTATCCGCAGGCCGCGCGCGAGGCGGGTGAATTCCAGCGCAAGCTCGAACGCGTGCGCCGCGAAGGCAGCCTCACCGACGACCGCTGGATGCTGCGCAAGGACGGCACGCCGTTCTACGCATCGAGCGTGGTCACGGCCATCCACAACGAGACGGGGCAACTGGTCGGCTTCTCGAAAATCATCCGCGACTCCACGGAAGAGCGCATCGCGGCCGACGCCCTGCGCCGCGCGAAGGAAGAAGCCGAGACCGCCAACCACGCCAAGGACCACTTCCTGGCGGTGCTGTCGCACGAGTTGCGCACGCCGCTCACACCCATCCTGACGGCCGTGCATCTGCTGGAAATGCGCCAGGACCTGCCAGCGTATGTGGTCGCGCAGCTCGAAGTCGTGCGCCGCAATGCCGAGCTGGAAGCACGCCTGATCGACGACCTGCTCGACATCACGGGCATTGCGCGCGGCAAGCTGGCGGTGAGCTTTGCGCTGGTCGACCTGTATCCGCTGTTGGAAAGCACGCTGGAGATGTCGCGCAACGACATGCAGGCCAAGCGGCTGTCGCTCAAGACGCGCTTCGAGGCGGGCCGCAGCCGGCTGTATGCCGACGGGGCGCGCATCCAGCAAGTGATCTGGAACCTTGTGCGCAACGCCGTGAAGTTCACGCCCGAAGGCGGCGCCATCGAGGTGCGGGTCTGGAACCCGTCGCCGTCTACGGTGGCCGTCGCCGTGAAGGACAACGGCATCGGCATCGAACCCGAAGCACTGCCGCGCATCTTCTCGGCGTTCGAACAGGCCGATGCGTCGATCACGCAGCGCTTTGGCGGGCTTGGCCTGGGCCTGGCGATTGCCTACGCGCTGGTGCAGAAGCACGAGGGTTCATTGATTGCCGAGAGCGCCGGCCGCCACGAGGGCGCCACCTTCACGCTCACCCTGCCGCTGGCCACCGAGACGGTGCAGCCCGAGACGCCGCCCTCGCCGCCCGCGCCCCGCGCCCAACCAACGCGCGGCCTGCACGTGCTGCTGGTGGAGGACAACGCCGATACGGCCGAGGCGATGGCGCAGATGCTGGAAATCCTCGGCCACAGCGTGGCCGTTGCCAACAGCGCCCGCACGGCCATGCAGGCCGCTGAATCGGGCGCGTTCGATCTGCTGATCAGCGACATTGGCTTGCCGGACGGCAGCGGCCTGGACGTGGTGCGCGTATTTGCCGAGCGGCAAGGCGCTCCGTCGATCGCCATCACCGGTTATGGCATGGAAGACGACATCGCCCGGTGCCGCGACGCGGGCTTTACGGATCACCTGACCAAACCGGTGGATTTCAAGCGACTGGAAGCGCTGATGGCCGGCTATCTGGCTGCGCGCGACGCGCGCACCGCGGGCGTGGGCGCAAGCTGAGCCGCGCCAGAATGCCGCAGCGGCAGTCGCCCTAGCGGCGCAGCAGGCCCCAAGCGGCGGGCAGCAGCATGGCGCCCACCACGGCGGCGGTCCACGCCATGATTTGCCCGTCGGCATACAGGTGGGCGAACTGGCCGCTGTAGTAACCAAGCAACGCACCCATCCCGCCCGTCACCAGCGCCGCCGGCCAACCGAGGCGCTTGCCTGCCGGATGCAGCCAACGCGCCGCCACGCCCACCGCCAGCCCGATCCACAGCGGCCCCATCCACCCCATGCCTGTTCTCCGTATTGCCTTGAGCGATTCAACTGGACGCGTACCTTAGCGCAGGACGCGGCCGAAAACTACGTCGGCACACCCGCATGACGCGTGACGAATAATCGACATTCATCCATACACTTCACCAGATTTGACCTGCGTCCTGCTGATCCGGGGGCGGGCGTTATAATCCAGAGTGCTCAAAATTCGTGCCGTTCCCTTAACCGGCCGCCCCACATGCAGTTGCTGACGCTCGGAATCAACCACCACACTGCGCCGCTTTCCCTGCGCGAGAAGGTGGCGTTTCCGCTCGAGCAGCTCAAGCCCGCACTGGGCACGCTGCGCCAGCATCTGCCGCAGCTCAGAAGCTCGGCGGAAGCCGCCATTCTTTCCACCTGCAATCGCACCGAAATCTACTGCGCCACCGACGGCAACCTCCCCGAGCAAACCGCGCACGAGCATGCGATTCGCTGGCTGGCACAGCACCACAACATCGACGCCGGCGAACTCGCGCCCCATGTGTATTCGCTCGGCCAGTCGCTGGCGGTACGCCACGCCTTCCGCGTGGCCAGCGGACTCGATTCGATGGTGCTGGGCGAGACGCAGATCCTCGGCCAGATGAAAGACGCCGTGCGCACCGCCACCGAGGCAGGCGCCCTGGGCACGTACCTGAACCAGCTGTTCCAGCGCACCTTTGCCGTGGCCAAGGAAGTGCGTGGCACGACGGAGATCGGCGCGCATTCCGTGTCGATGGCCGCCGCCGCCGTGCGCCTGGCGCAGCGCATCTTCGAATCGATTGCGGATCAGCGCGTCCTGTTCATCGGCGCCGGCGAGATGATCGAGCTGTGCGCCACGCACTTTGCCGCGCAGACGCCGCGCGAGGTGGTAATCGCCAACCGCACGCTGGAACGCGGCGAGAAGCTCGCGGAATCGCTGTCGAACCAGGGCCTGAATGCCCGCGCCGTGCGCCTGGCTGAACTGCCGACCAAGCTCGCCGAGTTCGACATCGTCGTCTCGTGCACCGCCAGCACGCTGCCCATCATCGGCCTGGGCGCCGTGGAGCGCGCCATCAAGCAGCGCCGCCACCGTCCGATGTTCATGGTCGACCTGGCCGTGCCGCGCGACATCGAACCTGAAGTCGCACGCCTGTCCGACGTGTTCCTCTACACCGTCGACGACCTCGGCGCCATCGTGCGCGAAGGCAACGCGCTGCGGCAGGCCGCCGTGGCGCAGGCCGAGGCCATCATCGAAACGCGCGTGCTGAACTTCATGCACTGGCTCGATGCGCGCAGCGTGGTGCCCGTCATCCGCGATCTGCACGCGCAGGCTGAAACGCTGCGCCAGGGTGAGCTGGAACGCGCGCAACGCATGCTCGCGCGCGGCGACGATCCGGCGCTGGTGCTCGAAGCGCTGTCTCAGGCGCTGACCAAGAAATTCCTCCACGGCCCGACGCATGCGCTCAACCACGCGCAGGGCGAAGGCCGCGAACAACTCATCGACCTGCTGCCGGCGCTGTTCCGCCAGTCCAGCCACTCCGAGCGCTAGCGGCCGGCGCATCGCACGCGCGCCGCATATTTGCACGACGGGCGCGCACCTTCTGGCGCGGTATCATGCGCCGCCTTCGCTTCCAGCGTTTCCCTCCGCGACTGCCCGAATGAAGCCCAGCATGCTGTCCAAGCTCGACCAACTGGCCGAGCGCATCGTCGAAATCAACGCGCTGCTTGCGCGTGAAGACGCCACCGCCAACCTCGACCAATACCGCAAGCTCACGCGCGAACATGCCGAGCTGGAGCCCGTGGTCGCGCAATTTGCCGCGTGGAAGCAGGCCGAGGAAGACATCGCCACCGCGCAGGAACTGGCGGCCGATCCGGACATGAAGGCGTTTGCAGAGGACGAACTCCGCGCCGCGCGTGAGCGGATGGAATCCCTCGAAGGCGAGCTGCAACGCCTGCTGCTGCCCAAAGACCCGAACGACCATCGCAACATCTTCGTGGAAATCCGTGCCGGCACAGGCGGCGACGAATCCGCGCTCTTTGCCGGCGACTTGCTGCGCATGTACGCGCTACGCCGAACGGCAGCGCTGGCAGGTGGAGATCGTCAGCGAATCGCCTTCGGACCTGGGCGGCTACAAGGAAGTGATTGCGCGGCTGGTGGGCGAAGGTGCGTACTCGCGCCTGAAGTTCGAATCGGGCGGCCACCGCGTGCAGCGCGTGCCGGCCACCGAGGCGCAGGGGCGTATTCACACGTCGGCCTGCACCGTGGCCGTCATGCCCGAGGCCGACGCGCTGGCCGACATCCAGATCAATCCGGCCGATCTGCGCATCGATACGTTCCGCGCGTCGGGCGCGGGCGGCCAGCACATCAACAAGACGGATTCCGCCGTGCGCATCACGCACCTGCCGACCGGCCTGGTGGTGGAGTGCCAGGACGACCGCAGCCAGCACCGCAACAAGGACCGCGCCATGCAAGTCCTGGCCGCGCGCCTGAAGGATCGCCAGGAGCGTGAGGCGCAAGCCAAGGAAGCCAGCGCACGCAAGAGCCTGATCGGCTCGGGAGACCGCTCCGACCGCATCCGCACGTACAACTTTCCGCAAGGCCGCGTGACGGATCACCGCATCAACCTGACGCTGTACAAGATCGACGCGATCATGGACGGCGACATCGATGAACTCGTCGGTGCGTTGGCCGCTGAGCACCAGGCCGAACAGCTTGCGGCGCTTGGCGAAGACGCCTGAGGGCTCAATCGTTAAAAAGCGCCCTCCCCGTAACATCCGCTTGCGTTTGATACAGCTTTGCGCGATGGCGGGGCGGCCTCGCGTTCCTATAATCGATCTCGATCACGCCGAGTGCATCGCCGGTCGCATCCGGCACGCACTTACCGACAAGCGCGGCAACATCACGATTAGGAGAATCGCAATGCGTACCCAACTGCTGGCCATTACCGTCGCTACCACCCTCGCACTGGGCCTGGCCGCCTGCGGCAAGAAGGATGACGCCACCGACCAGGCCGCCAAGAGCGCGATGGAACAATCGAAGGACGCCGCCAAGCAGGCCCTCGACAACGCCGGCACCGCCGTGACCAAGGCCGCGGACGCCGCCAAGGTGGAACTGTCGCAAGCGGCTTCGGACGCGCAGGTCTCCGCGTCGGGCGCGCTGGCGCAGGCCAAGGAGGCCGCCAAGACCGCGGCCGACAAGACGGCCGACGCGGCCAAGGTTGCGGCAGACAAGACCGCTGACGCCACCAAGGAAGCGGCCAACAAGGTCAAGGAGGCGACCAAGCAGTAAGCTCCGCTCTACCTCACCGACCCGCTCGCGGGCCCGCGCCACATCGGCCGGGCCCGTGTTATTTTGTGCGCCCGATCTTCGCTGCTGGTCTGTTGCCGTGTCGTCTTCCCCCGTCATTTCGCCCGAAACCCTCGCTCGCGTGGCCGATGCGCTGACAGCGCTGGCCCGTGCCGGCCTGCCCGCGCTGGAAGCACGCATGCTGGTCTCGCACGTGACGGGCCTGTCGCGGGTGCAACTCATCACGCAAGACGCCTGCGCCATCGACGTGGCCGCGCGCGCGCGCATCAGCGAACTTGCTGCGCGCCGCCTAGCCGGCGAGCCGATGGCGTATCTGCTGGGCGAACGTGAATTCTTCGGGCGCGCCTTCAAGGTGACGCCCGCCGTGCTGATCCCGCGCCCCGATACCGAATTGCTGGTCGAACAAGCGCTGGACCGCCTGGAAGAACGCGATGCGCCAGCGGTGCTGGACATGGGCACCGGCAGCGGCATCATCGCCATCACGATCGCGCTGGCGCGGCGCGACGCGCGCGTATGGGCCACCGATGCCTCCGCCGATGCACTGGGCGTGGCGATCGACAACGCCAAGGCGCTCGGCGCGACCAACGTCCGGACTGCGCTGGGCGACTGGTATGGCGCGCTGGCCGATGCCGACGCGCCTCCCGCTTTCGATCTCATCGCCAGCAACCCGCCTTACATTGCCGCCACCGACGCGCACCTCGACCAGGGCGACCTGCGTTTCGAACCCGCCAGCGCCCTCACCGACCACGATGATGGCCTGCGCCACCTGCGCAGCATCGTCTCCGGGGCGCCTGCGCGGCTGGCCGCCGGCGGCTGGCTGCTGCTCGAGCACGGCTACGACCAGGGCGAACCCGTGCGTGCGCTGCTGGGGGCGCCGGCTTCGCCAACGTCTTCACCGCCCAAGACCTGGCCGGCCACGACCGCTGCAGCGGCGGGCAGTGGCCGGATCAAAACGCCGGTGCGCGTTCCTCGCTAAAATAGACGGGTTTTCCAATGTGGATGGCAGTTGAGAAGCCGCTGCCGCCCCTCACCCAATCGAGTCTCCCCATGAGCACCACGCACGAAAAGATCGACCAGATCGTCAAAGGCCACCGTCGTCCTCTTCATGAAGGGCACCGCGCAATTCCCGATGTGCGGTTTTTCGGGCCGCGCCATCCAGATCCTGAAGGCCTGCGGCGTGGACCGTCCGCACACCGTCAACGTGCTGGAAGACGACGAAATCCGCCAGGGCATCAAGGACTACGCCAACTGGCCGACCATTCCGCAGCTCTATATCAAGGGCGAGTTCATTGGCGGCTCGGACATCATGATGGAGATGTACCAGAGCGGCGAACTGCAACCGCTGCTGGCTGCTTGAGCTGCGTTCTCGTTTCAGCGTGACCCAAACCCCGGACGCCACCGCTCAAACGCCAGCCGTGCGCCGCATCATCGTGGCGATCACGGGCGCGTCGGGCGCGATTTACGGGTGCGGCTGCTGCAGGTTCTGCAGGGCCTGCGTGACTCAGCGGGCGTGGAATCGCACCTGCTGATGTCGCCCGCAGGGTTGATGAACGTGCAGCACGAGCTGCACATGGCACGCGAAGAAGTGGAAACGCTGGCGCACGTCGTGCATAACGTGCGCGATATCGGCGCGACCATCGCGAGCGGCTCCTTTGCTGCCGAAGCGATGGTGGTGGCGCCCTGCTCGATGAAGACGCTGGCGGCCGTCGCGCACGGCCTGTCGGACAACCTCATCGCCCGCGCGGCCGACGTCACGCTCAAGGAGCGCCGCCGCCTCATCCTGATGGTGCGCGAAACGCCGTTGAATCTGGCGCACCTGCGCAACATGACGGCGGTCACGGAGATGGGCGGAATCGTGTTCCCGCCCGTGCCCGGCTTTACCAGCGCCCCAAGACGATCGACGACTTGGTCGACCACACTGTCGGACGCGTGCTGGACCTGCTCGGCCTGCCGCAGACATTGGCGCCGGGCTGGCCAGGCCTGCGGTCAACGGACTAGGCGCCGATCAGCCGACCGCAGATTAGCGGTGGCGGTAGTTGAAGTACACCGACGGTCCACCCCAATAGCCACCGTAGTAGGCGGGATAAGCCGGTGCCGCATAGACCGGCGCAGGCGCCACAGCCACCGGTGCCGGATACACGGCACAACCCCCAAGCGTCGCGCCCAACAAGGCCAGAGCCACGATTTTCATGATTAGCGTCCTTCGGCCCCGCGAATGAGGCCATGGGGACGTTATAAGCCGGCCCGGGCGACGCTGGCGTCATGCGCGTGTAAGCCGTGTAACTGAAAACTACGAACGTGCGTTCGTAAGTTCACTGCTTAGGCGCCGGTTTGCCTGCAGAGGGCGTGGCCGTCGCGGCGGGCGCCGAGGCCGTCACACCTGACGCAGCAGCCGGTTTGGGTGCATTCGGATCGACTTCGGCACGCATTTGGTCCATGACGCCCCCGCGCGCGGCGCCCAGAGGAATTCCACCGTGCCGTTCTGCGGCTCTTCAGGAATCGCGTACATCGTGATGATGGTCTGATGGCCCGCCCAGCGTGCGCGCAGCGAATCGACCGTCTTGCCAGACTTCAGCTTGAGGGCGCCTTGCCTTCCTGCGCCGGCTTGCCGTAGCGATCGGACAGGGCCTGGAAGACGCGCTGCTCGGTATCCACGCCGCGCGTGGGCACGAACATGCCGGCGATGTTGCCATCCTGGTCGATCAGCACCACGGCCTGCGGGCCGTCCATCAACTCCGGCCGCGATGCCTGCGGCACGCCCAGAGACCGCGTGCGGCCATGCGATTCCAGCGCGTCGGAGCAGTATTCGGCGACGTCCTTGCCGCCATTGGCGCGTACGTCTTCGCATGAGGGCAGCTTGCGCAGCGGCTTGCCGAGCGGAAAGGCGTCCAGCAGCACCGCCACGTCGCCCGAGTCCCGCACCGCCTTGGCCGGTGCGGGAGCCTTCGAAGCAGGAGCGGCCTTCGATGCCGGTGCGGCAAACGCCACGGGCGCGAGCAACGAGGTCGAGATGGCAAGGGCGGCGGTTGCCGTGGCGCGTCGCGTCCAGCAGGTCATGCGAACTCCATGAAGGAAAGAGCCGAGAGTGTGCCATGCGGGAATTCCGACACGCGGCAAAGCGGTTGTGACCGGCGCCGGGCAGCGTGCGTTCCCCTCAACCGAACGGTTGACCCCACCCAGACCGGCTCGTTACACGCCATTTGACGCGGATGTCGGCCCGATGCGGGCCGGAAACATTATCAAAATGTTGCCGGTTTTGATCTCGCAAAGGTCCGGCGGGTAAAATCTCGGCGGCACAGACGAATGACCGGCAGGACCGAAGCGTCACGTTCCTCGGCCCGCCGCATAGACGCGATCTCATTTTGAACATTCCCTCCGCTGTTTCCTCCCGCATGCCCGGGGCCGCGCGCGCGGCACGCACCCGTTCGGTAGCCGGCTATGCGCGGCTCGCCGTGGGCGTGCTGGCGCTGGCTTCCGCGCATGCTGCGCTGGCCTTTGGCTTCAACGATGTGGCCGTACGCGCCAAGCAACTGGCCGCGAAGCCGTACCAGGCGCCCGCCGACACCTTGCCGCGCGAATTGCGCGAGCTGCGCTACGACCAGTACCGCGAAATCCGCTTCAAGTCCGACCAGGCGTACTGGCGCCGCGACAAGCTGCCGTTCGAACTCGGCTTCTTCCACGAGGGTTCGTACTACGACCAGCCCGTGAAGATCAACGAGGTGTCGCCGGCCGGTGTGCGCGAAATCCGTTTCGATCCGCGCCTGTTCGACTACGGCCCGGTCAAGCTCGACCCGAAGCAGTTGCAGAAGCTCGGCTTTGCCGGTTTCCGCGTGCACTATCCGATGAACACGCCCAAGTACAAGGACGAGGTCATCGTGTTCCTGGGCGCGTCGTACTTCCGCGGCATCGGCAAGGGGCAGGTCTATGGCCTGTCCGCGCGCGGGCTGGCCATCGACACCGCGCTCAATTCGGGCGAGGAATTCCCCCGCTTCACCGACTTCTGGATCGAACGGCCCGCGGCCAATGCGAAAGAGCTGACGATCTACGCACTGCTCAATTCGCGCCGCGCCACGGGCGCCTACCGCTTCGTCATCAAGCCGGGCAGCGACACGGCAGTCGACGTGAAGGCGCAGCTGTACATGCGCGAGAACGTGAGCAAGCTGGCCATCGCGCCGCTCACCAGCATGTTCTTCTTTGGCGAGAACCAGCCGGCGCCTGCGCTGGATTTCCGCCCCGAGGTGCACGACTCCGACGGCCTGTCGGTGCTTTCCGGCACGGGCGAATGGATCTGGCGTCCGCTGACGAACCCCAAGCGCCTGCTGGTCAGCTCGTTCGGGACGACCAACCCGGGCGGCTTCGGCCTCATGCAGCGTGACCGCGCGTTCTCCAGCTACCAGGAAATCGGCGACCGCTACGAACTGCGCCCAAGCGCGTGGGTCGAGCCCGTCGGCAAATGGGGCGCAGGCCGCGTGGAGCTTGTGCAGATCCCGACGCCCGACGAGACAAACGACAACGTGGTCGCCTACTGGGTGCCCGAGAATCCGCCCAAGCCGCAGCAGCCGTTCAATCTGGAATACCGCCTGCTGTGGCAGAAGGACGCCGACAAGAAGCCGGCGCTGGCATGGGTCGCGCAGACGCGCCGCTCGCACGGCTGGACGACCAAGCGCCCCGACGAGCGCAAGCCCGACGATACGATCGCCTTCGTGGTCGACTTTGAAGGGCCGGCGCTGGCCAAGCTGGCGCCGAACGCTCCGGTTGAGCCGGTGTTTTCGGCAGATGCCAACGGCAAGATCGAATCGATCTTCGGCCAACCCAACACCGCGACCGGCGGCTGGCGCGTGACCGTGCGCCTCAAGCGGGTCGACGACGATAAACCCGTTGAACTGCGTGGCTACCTGCGCAGCGGCGGCACCGGACTCTCCGAGACGTGGAGCTACCTGTTACCTCCGGGCTGAACGTGACGACAGCCCAGACTGCCGGTGCTGCCGGCACAGCCCCCTCCACCAGCCCTGCCACAGCGCAGTCTGTGGCTGACCATTACCTTGAGGCGCTGCCGCTGGCGGCCGACGCGCGCGCTGCGCTGCTGCGCAACGCGGGGATCACAGCCACGGACGACGATGCAGCGGCGCTCGCCAAGCTGCATCGTGCGCTGGCCAGGCTCGACCCCGCACAGACGACGTCGCTCGACGCCGACGCGCCGGCTTACGCTTCCGTAGGCTCGCGTCTGGATGCTGCGTATGGCGCCACGCGCGCGGAGGCGGCATCGACGGAGCCCTCCGCCCAACCTGCTCCACCCGTTGAGCACGACAACCAGGGCCGCATCCACCTGGATACCGGCCCCACGCCCGCGCGCCGTTCGATGGTGCCATGGCCGTGGGTACTCGGCCCGATCTGGCGCGCGCGCAAGGCCATTGACCGCTGGATGCATGGCGGCAAGAAGCCGGTGCCGTACGAAGCGCCCGACTCGCCGGACCCGAAAGGCATCTGGCGCTTCGTCGGTGCGCGCCGCCGCCTGACGCTGCTGGCGCTGATGATCGCGCAGACCGTCGCCGCCACCTGGGCGATGAGCACGGTGCTGCCGTATCACGGTGCCGACTGGCTCGAAGCCATCATCATCGTCCTGTTTGCGGTGCTGTTCTGCTGGGTGTCGGCGGGCTTCTGGACGGCCATTACGGGCTTCCTGCTGCTGGCCTTCCACGGCGACCGCTTCGTCATCTCGCGCCGCGCCACGCCCGACGCCACGATTCCGGACGACGCCCGCACGGCCATCGTCATGCCGATCTGCAACGAAGATGTGCAGCGCGTCTTCGCGGGGCTGCGCGCGACGTACGAATCGTTGCAGCGCACGGGGCATCTGGAGCACTTCGACTTCTTCGTGCTGTCGGACTCCGGCGACCCGGACATCCGCACGGCCGAAGCCGATGCCTGGCTGCACATCTGCCGCGCGCTCGACGGTTTCGGCCGCATCTTCTACCGTTGGCGCCGCCACCGCGTGAAGCGCAAGAGCGGCAACATCGACGATTTCTGCCGACGCTGGGGCGGCCGGTACCGCTACATGATCGTGCTCGACGCCGACAGCGTGATGAGCGGCGATTGCCTGACGCGCCTCGTGCAGTTGATGGAAGGTGCGCCCAGCGCGGGCATCATCCAGACCGCCCCGCGCGCGGCCGGCCGCGACACGCTGTATGCGCGCATCCAGCAGTTCGCCACGCGTGTGTACGGGCCGCTGTTCACCGCCGGCCTGCACTACTGGCAACTCGGCGAATCGCACTACTGGGGCCACAACGCCATCATCCGGCTGGATCCGTTCATCAAGCACTGCGCGCTGGCGCCGATTCCGGGCAAGGGCTCGCTTTCCGGCGAGATCATGTCGCACGATTTTGTTGAAGCCGCGCTGATGCGCCGCGCCGGCTGGGCCGTGTGGATCGCCTACGACCTTGACGGCAGCTACGAAGAGATGCCGCCCAACCTGCTCGATGAGCTGGGCCGCGACCGCCGCTGGTGCCACGGCAACCTGATGAACTTCCGCCTGTTCGGCGCGCCGGGCTTCCACCGTGTGCACCGCGCGGTGTTCATCACCGGGGTGATGGCGTATCTGTCGGCGCCGCTGTGGTTCCTGTTCCTGCTTTTGTCGACGGCCCTGCTGGCCAAGCACACGCTGATCGCGCCGGAATACTTCACGCAGCCCCGCCAGCTCTTCCCGATCTGGCCGGAGTGGCATCCGGAGAAGGCCGCGGCGCTGTTTTCCGCCACGGCCACCGTGCTGTTCCTGCCGAAGATCCTGAGCGTGCTTGTGCTGTGGGCTCAGGGGCCGAAGCGCTTTGGCGGAGCGATCCACCTGGCGTTGTCGATGGCCATTGAGGCAGCGTTCTCGGTGCTGGCCGCGCCGGTGCGCATGCTGTTCCACACGCGCTTTGTGACCGCCGCGTTCCTCGGCTGGAAGGTGCACTGGAAATCGCCCCCGCGCGAAGACGCACAGACGCACTGGGGCGATGCCGTGCGCCGCCACGGGCTGCACACCGTCATCGGCATCGTCTGGGCTGCGATCGTGTATTGGCTGAACCCGAGCTTCCTGTGGTGGCTGTCGCCGGTCGTGGGTGCGCTGATCGTGTCGATCCCGCTGTCGGTGTTCTCCAGCCGCGTGAGCCTGGGCCGCCGCATGCGGCGGCTGCGCCTGTTCATGATCCCCGAGGAAGTACGCCCGCCCCGCGAGCTGCGTGCCACGCGCAAGCACCTTCGCAATGCCCCGCCCATGCCAGACTTCCGCCAAGCCGTCGTCGATCCCGTCACCAACGCGCTGATGTGCGCCATTGGTACGACGCGCTTTCCGCAGGACAAGCGCCTCGTCGCAGTGCGCGAAGCCCATGTGCGCCACGCGCTGGAGGTCGGCCCCGACAAACTCACCGGCAAGCAAAAGCTGGTGTTGCTGTCGGATCCGTTCTCGCTGTCGGCGCTGCACCTGGCGGTGTGGTCGTCCCCGGAACAGCGTGCGGCCTGGGCGGCTGCAGAAAGCTGAACAACGCCGCCCGACAGAAATACCGCGCCCCACCCGCATCTTGCCGGTGGGGCGTTTTACTTCCCGTTACATCCGTAGGATTTACGTATCACCTGAAGCGCCCGGCGGTTCATAGAATGGCATCACGAACTTGATACACGAAGTCGACGGCACCGCTGCCCCGGCCTCGCAACCGTAAGGAGAAGCATCATGAAACGCACACTGCTCGCATTCGTTCTGGGTGGCGCCGCGCTGTGCGCCTCGACGGCGGCGCTGGCGCATGTGGATGTCGGCGTGGCGATCGGCGTGCCCGCACCGGTATATGTGGCCCCGGCACCTGTCTATGCACCGCCGCCGGTGGTGTATCGTCCGGCCCCGGTCTATGCTCCCGCGCCGGTCGTTTATGGCGGCTATTACCGCGATCGTGACTACTGGCGTGAGCGTGAATGGCGCCGTCGTGAGTGGCGTGAGCGCGAATGGCGCCACGATCACGGCTGGCACCGCGGCTGGGACCGCTAACGCCTCGCGCGATTAGACGCTGATTGGCACACGGGCCGCTCACTGAGCGGCCCGTTGCTTTTGCGCGCTCGAATGCCTGCGCAATCTGCAAACCGACCTATGCTGACGTAGCGGCCCCTGCAATCCCGCCGCCGGCCGCACAGCACAAGGGAGGATGCCATGTCGATCTCCAGCACACTCGACGGCTGCCTGCGCAGCAAGGGCTGCCTGTACGAGGTGATTCGCCATCCGCATACCCACACCAGCACTGAGACCGCGCAATCTGCGCATGTCCCGGGCGACCGGCTGGCCAAGACGCTGCTGCTAGAAGACAAGCTCGGCTATGTCGCCGCCGTGTTGCCGTCGACGTACCACCTGCATCTGTCCGAGTTGCAAAAGGAATCGGGCCGCATGGACCTGACGCTGGCCGATGAATCCGAGTTGCGCGAAGTCTTCCGCGACTGCGATGTCGGCGCTGTCCCGCCCGTGGGCATGGCGTACGGCATGCCGACCTACATCGACAGCAGCCTGATGACCCACGGCGACGTCTACTTCGAAGCCGGCGACCACGAAAACGTGGTGCATATGGACATGGATCAGTTCATGGCCCTGATGCGCGACGCCAAGCCCGCCCACTTCGCATATCGCATGCAGGGCATCCTCTTCTGAGGGCGCATCGTGGCCGAGGACGTTGTCGTCACGGTCCGCAACAACGGGCCGTGTCACATCAAGGGAAGCTTCCGGATCGTCACCCAGGGCGGGCGCGAGTTGGCCGTAGAAGAAGGCCAAGCATGGTTGTGCCGCTGCGGGCACTCGTTGAATAAACCGTTCTGTGACGGTTCGCACAAGCGCGTCGAGTTTGACAGCAACCTCGACGCGCCGGCGCCCGCCGCGCCCGCTTAGCGCGTAACGGGCTTGTAGCGGATGCGCTTGGGCTTGGCGCCTTCTTCGCCCAGGCGCTTCTTCTTGTCGGCTTCGTATTCCTGGTAGTTGCCCGGGAAGAATTCGACGTGCGAGTCGCCTTCGAACGCGATGATGTGCGTGGCAATGCGGTCGAGGAACCAGCGGTCGTGCGAGATCACCATCACACAGCCGGCGAACTCGAGCAGCGCATCTTCCAGCGCACGCAGCGTTTCGACGTCGAGGTCGTTTGACGGTTCATCGAGCAGCAGCACGTTGCCGCCAGAAATGAGCGTCTTGGCCAGATGCAGGCGGCCGCGCTCACCGCCCGACAACGTGCCGACGTGCTTCTGCTGATCGCCGCCCTTGAAGTTGAAGCGGCCGATGTAGGCACGCGACGGCGTTTCATAGCGGCCCACCGTGAGGATGTCCGAGCCGTTCGAGATCTCTTCGAAGACGGTCTTGTCTGCGGACAGCGCATCGCGGCTTTGGTCAACGTACGCCAGCTTGACCGTCGGGCCGATCTTGATGGTGCCCGAATCCGGCTGCTCCTTGCCGGTGATCATGCGGAACAGCGTCGACTTGCCGGCGCCGTTCGGGCCAATGATGCCGACGATCGCGCCCGGCGGAATCGTAAAGCTCAGGTTGTCGATCAGCAGGCGATCACCATAGCTCTTGCTGACGTTCTGGAATTCGATCACTTCATTGCCCAGACGCTCGCCGGCCGGGATGAAGATTTCCTGCGTTTCGTTGCGCTTCTGATATTCCTGGCTGTTCAGTTCGTCAAAGCGGGCCAGACGCGCCTTCGACTTGGCCTGGCGGCCCTTCGGGTTCTGGCGCACCCATTCCAGTTCTTTCTTCAGCGCCTTTTGGCGCGCCGATTCGCTGGACTCTTCCTGCTTCAGGCGCGTCTCCTTCTGGTCCAGCCAGGAGCTGTAATTGCCCTTCCAGGGGATGCCGTGGCCGCGGTCGAGTTCGAGAATCCACTCGGCGGCGTTGTCGAGGAAGTAACGGTCGTGGGTCACGGCCACAACGGTGCCAGGGAAGCGCGTGAGGAACTGCTCGAGCCAGTCCACCGATTCCGCATCCAGGTGGTTGGTCGGCTCGTCCAGCAGCAGCATGTCGGGGCGAGAGAGCAGCAGCTTGCAGAGCGCCACGCGGCGCTTCTCACCGCCCGAGAGGTGCTCGATCTTGGCATCCCACGGGGGCAGGCGCAGTGCGTCGGCGGCGATTTCGAGCTGCAGTTCGACGTTGTCACCGGAGCCAGCGGCGATGATGGCTTCCAGCCGCGCCTGTTCTTCGGCGAGCTTGTCGAAGTCGGCACCTTCCTCGGCGTATGCCGCGTAGATGGCTTCGAGCTGCTTTTGCGCATCCATCACTTCACCGAGGCCGCTCTCGACCTCTTCACGCACCGTCTTGGCGGGATCGAGCTGCGGCTCCTGCGGCAGGTAGCCGATGTTCAGGTTGGGCATCGGCGTGGCTTCGCCCTCGATGTCCTTGTCGAGGCCGGCCATGATCTTCAGCACGGTCGACTTGCCCGAGCCGTTCAGGCCCAGCACACCGATCTTGGCGCCCGGGAAAAACGACAGCGAGATGTCCTTGAGGATCTGGCGCTTGGGCGGGACGATCTTGCCCACGCGGTTCATGGTGAAAACGTACTGTGACATGGCGGAATTGCGGGGGAAACGCAGAAATGGGGAATCCGGCGAGTTTAACAAAGCCGGGGCGCGGCAAGCCCAGGGCTCTCGGCCGCGCGAGCAAAGAAAAGGCGCCCACCAGGGGCGCCCTTCCGATGCAGCGGGCCAGGCCTCGTTACATCGTCATCATGTTGGCGTTCATGTTATGCATGACCCACAGCGAGCCGACAACGACAATCGCCAGGATCAACAGCGTGAACAGGAAGGCCATCACGTTCCAGCGCTGGGCGGACGAGCCGTCCAGGTGCAGGAAATAGATCAGGTGCACGACGATCTGGACAACCGCCAGGGCCATCACCGTCACCAGCACCGTCTGGTGCGAGTAGCCGCCGTCCATCACCATCTTGAACGGGATGGCCGTGAGGATCACCGCCAGCACGAAGCCGATCAGGTAGCCCTTGACGGTGGCATGACCGGCGCCGCCAGCCGAATGACCGTGCGCATCGTCGTGGGCGATGGCGGTCGTTGCGTTGGTCTGTTCCATTTACATCGCTCCCAGCAGATACACGACGGTAAATACGCCGATCCACACCACGTCCAAGAAGTGCCAGAACAGGCTGAGGCACGACAGGCGGGTCGATTGCGTCGGGGTCAGGCCTTTGCGGCTGATCTGCCACATCAGGACGATGATCCACAGCATGCCACTCGCCACGTGCAGGCCGTGCGTGCCGACCAGCAGGAAGAACGACGACAGGAATGCGCTGCGGCTCGGGCCCGCGCCTTCTGCGATCAGGTGATGGAACTCGTTGATTTCCATGCCGACGAACGCTGCGCCCAGCAGCAGCGTGATGCCCAGCCACAGCATCACTTGATCCTTGCGGCCGTTCTGCAGGCTGATCATCACCATGCCGTAGGTGATGGACGACACCAGCAGAATGCCGGTTTCGATCGCCACGTACGACAGGTCAAAAGCTCCTTGCCCGTCGGGCCGCCGGCCGTCGCACCGCGCAGGACGCAGAACGTGGCAAACAGCGACGCGAAGATGATCAAGTCGCTCATCAGGTACACCCAGAAGCCGAAGACCTTGGTGTCTGCGGCATCGTGGTGGTGCGCATGGTCATGCGCGTGGTCGTGGCCGTGCGCGTGACCGTGCGCGGCGTGACCGTCTAGAACATTGGTAGCCATGGGGGTTTAAGTCCGTTTAAGCCTGCGAACCGATACGTTGGAAGTAGGCCGACTCGGTCTCGTGAACCTCGTGAGCGGGCACGTAGTAATCGATGTCGTCGTTGTTGCTGCGGAGGATGAAGCTGCCGATCATGCCGACCAGGCCGAGCACGGCCATCCACCAGATGTGCCAGATCAGCGCGAAGCCCATCACGATCGAGAACATGCCGATGAAGAAGCCGGCGCCGGTGTTCTTCGGCATGTGGATCTTCTCGTAGCTCGGTGCAACCTGCGTCAGCACCTCGCCGCGCGCCTTCATGTCGGCAAAGGCGTCGATGTCACGGATGACCGGCACGCGGGCGAAGTTGTAGTGCGCCGGCGGCGACGACGTCGCCCATTCCAGCGTACGGCCACCCCACGGATCACCAGTCACGTCTGCCAGCGCGTGACGGTTGCGGATGCTCACGAAGATCTGGATGAGCTGCGAAGCGATACCGCAGGCGATGATCGCGGCGCCGATCACGGCGACGATCAGCCATGGCTGCCATGCCGGGTTGTCGGTATGGTTCAGACGACGCGTCATGCCCATGAAGCCGAGCACGTACAGCGGCATGAAGGCGGTGTAGAAGCCCACGAACCAGCACCAGAAGGCGCGCTTGCCCCACTTCTCGTCCAGCTTGAAGCCGAAGGCCTTCGGGAACCAGTACGTGATACCAGCCAGGTAACCGAACACCACGCCACCGATGATGGTGTTGTGGAAGTGAGCGATCAGGAACAGGCTGTTGTGCAGCAGGAAGTCGGCGCCCGGCACAGCCAGCAGCACGCCAGTCATGCCGCCGATCACGAAGGTGATCATGAAGCCGATCGTCCACAGCATCATCGAGTTCAGCTCGACGCGGCCGCGGTACATCGAAACAGCCAGTTGAAGATCTTCACGCCCGTCGGGATCGAGATGATCATCGTCGCGATACCGAAGAACGCGTTGACGTTCGCACCCGAGCCCATGGTGAAGAAGTGGTGCAGCCACACCAGGAACGACAGCACGGTGATGCCGGCGGTCGCCCACACCATCGACGTGTAGCCGAACAGCTTCTTGCGCGAGAACGTCGAGACGATTTCCGAGAACATGCCGAACGCCGGCAGGATCAGGATGTA
This sequence comes from Ralstonia sp. 1B3, assembly GCF_036631435.1. Classification (NCBI taxonomy): domain Bacteria; kingdom Pseudomonadati; phylum Pseudomonadota; class Betaproteobacteria; order Burkholderiales; family Burkholderiaceae; genus Ralstonia; species Ralstonia sp. 1B3. The sequence goes on from NZ_JAPNUG010000028.1 coordinate 87,818, forward strand.
CACCTCGGGGTGGCCCCAGATCCAGATCAGGTTCACGTACAGCATGGCGTTACCACCGCCATCGTTCGTGAAGAAGTGCATGTCGAGGTAGCGATCAGCACCCAGCAGTGCCAGCGCCACGGTCAGCACCGGGAAGGCAGCCACGATCAGGATGTTGGCGCACAGGGCGGTCCAGGTGAAGATCGGCATGCGCATCAGCGTCATGCCCGGCGCGCGCATCTTGAAGATGGTCGCGACGAAGTTCACGCCGGTCAGCAATGTCCCGAGGCCCGATATCTGCAACGCCCAGATGTAGTAATCGACCCCCACGCCCGGGCTGTAGGCCAACTCCGACAGCGGCGGGTACGCCAGCCAGCCGGTGCGAGCGAATTCACCCACGCCCAGCGACACGTTGATCAGCACCACACCTGCAGCCGCCAGCCAGAACGACAGCGTGTTCAGGAACGGGAATGCCACGTCGCGCGCGCCAATCTGCAGCGGCACGATCAGGTTGATCAGGCCCGTCATCAGCGGCATGGCCATGAAAAAAATCATGATCACGCCGTGCGCGGTAAAGATCTGGTCGTAGTGCTCAGGCGGCAGATAGCCGGCACCGCCGCCCGAGGCAACCGCCAGTTGCGAGCGCATCATGATGGCGTCGGCAAAGCCGCGCAGCAGCATCACGATGGCCAGAATGCAGTACATCACGCCGATCTTCTTGTGATCGACCGAGGTGATCCACTCATTCCAGAGGTAGGTCCACTTCTTGAGATAGGTGATCAGGCCGAACAGGCCCGCGCCACCCAGCAGAATGGCCGACACCGTCACGACCACGATGGGCTCGTGCAGCGGAATGGCCTCCAGACTCAACTTGCCAAACATCGTCAACTCCTAGGAATTCTTGGCCGCGCTCTTGGGCGCAGGCAGGGCGGACTGCACCGGCAGCGGACGCGTTGCCGCCTCAGCCGTGGCCGTCGTGCAGTTGGCGCCTTCGAGCGCCTCATCGAGCGTCAGAACCTTGTCCGAGTCACCCATGTATTTGTGCAGGATGCTGTGATACAGCGACGGGTCGACCGATGCATACGCCGCCGGCGGCACCTTCTCGCTCGGCTTGGACAGCTCGGCGTAGCCTTCCTTGGTCAGGTTCTGCGACGAGGCGCGAACCTGCTTGACCCAGGCGTCGAACTCTTCGTTCGTCATGGCCGTGGCCTTGAACTTCATGCCCGTGAAGCCCGAGCCGCTGTAGTTCGACGACATGCCGTCGAACACGCCGGTCTCGTTCGCGATCAGGTGCAGCTTGGTCTGCATGCCGGCCATGGCGTACACCTGGCTGCCGAGCTGCGGGATGAAGAACGCGTTCATCACCGTGTCGGACGTGATCTTGAAGTTGATCGGGGTGTTGGCCGGGAACGCCAGCTGGTTGACCGTCGCGATCTTCAGTTCCGGATAGATGAACAGCCACTTCCAGTCGAGCGAGACGGCCTCGACCGTGATGGGCTTCACATCCGACTCGATCGGCTTGTACGGATCGAGCGCGTGCGTGGACTTGTAGGTGATCACGCCCAGCACGATGATGATCAGGCACGGGATCAGCCACACCACGGCTTCGATGGCGTTGGAGTGCGACCAGTCCGGCTCGTAGCGGGCCTTGGTGTTGGAGGCGCGGTACTTCCACGCAAACACCAGCGTCAGCACGATCACGGGGATGACCACCAGCAGCATCAGGCCGGTCGCCACCAGGATCAGCGTCTTCTTCAGCCGCAATCATCCCCTTCGGGTCCAGGACCGTCAGGTTGCAGCCCGCCAGCAGGAGCGGGAGGCTTGCGGCGAGGAGCCGCTTCATATGTGGAACGAGTGTCTTCTTCATGTCTTGCACAATTGCGCCGGCGATGCTTCCGGACATCACGGGAGCCCAGCAGCCCAGACAGCGGCCACAAGGGAAAAACGCGGGAAATGAGGGAAGACCGAACTACCGGCGCCCCCGAATACAGCTGAGGTGCGGCAGCGGATCTTCGATCACATCAGGCGCCGGTCAGGGAGAAGCTGAACCCAACGCCCTCAGTTGGCGAGGCGGACTTCGCTCATGCCGGGCATGGGCGAGGTCGAACTCCGCCGCGTCGCACAAAGCGGCGGACGACAGATCGGGGGCGTGAAAGGTCGGAGCAGGCACTACGTCATGCGCCCGTTGGGGAGCGCGGTTGGAAGTGGAATGCGGGCGCGATCTTACCGCCAGACGGCGCTTCGGATCGCGCTATCTGCTCAGGCAAATAGAAAGCGACGTCGATTGACAAGTGATGCCCGAGCCGTAGGGCTAGGGTTTACGTGGCTTTGCGGGTAAGCAAATCGAAAGTGGATGTTGTTGCACTGCGACAATCGGCCACAGTGGTGCGCAGCCGACGTTGTCGCCAAATGTGCGCTCCAAGTTGATATTAGTAATAAGAAACATTCTCGTTTGACGGGCCCGAAGTCGCCGAGCACGCTGCGAATTCATCCATGCGGCCGTCGCCCAGGGCGACATGACGCGCGGGCCCGCCATTGCGTTACCAGTAGGTGCGCGACAGCCGGATGGCGGCTACCGCGTAACCATGGTTGGAGAGCATTTGGCCGCTGTCACCGGCACGCCGCATCGACGTGATCGATGCGGCACCGGCAGGCTCCGGCGCTCCGGCCCGGGGGTGCACAAACGGTGAGCTGAACGGCAGTGCGATCGCCGAAAAGCGACGGGCGGGAACATTGAATTTGCGCATGACACACTCCTCGCCGCGTGCGCATCCGCGTGGCACGCAGCAATGGCCGCACGCGTTGCACACACGCGGCGGCAGAATCGAAGCGATCAAGGAGCGATGCAGACACCGCTGCCTTGCCAGGGCGGCAAGTCAGCAGCAGGGAACAACCGTGCGGCGGACTCGCCTAGTGGGAAAAAGACGTGGGGTAAGGTCGACTCGGACTGTCCATATGGGTCCTCCTACGGTTAGAAGTCGGCGTGGACGCGCACGCCCACGAACTTGGCCGGACCGCGATCGTGGTTGTAGCCCGGGTTCTGAATAAGCTGAAAATCTGGACTGATCGCCAGCGCCTCGGTCATCTGGAGGCTGTAGAAGACTTCCAGCACGCGCTCGTGGCCATAGTTCAAGCCGCCATCACCAAGAAACGCGCCGCTGCCGCCGCCCCCAGAAGAGGAACCCCAACCAGCGGACGCACTGCCACCCAGACGTACTGCAACATCGAGAAGAACAGCATGAGACCTCCCCGCCCGTTTCCGCGACGGACGTAGGCAAACGCCGGCCGCGCCTTGCGATGGCGCGCGCAAACACACGCAGCCACGTGGCTGTGCCCGATACAACAATCGAATTCAGGAAGGGACTTACGCAGAGAACCCACGCAAGCGCCACTACCCGCCGTGCAATACGGCTAGGCAGTGGTGAGGCGCGAAAACGGTGCGCCGAGACTGTCTAGCCGTTCAATGTGCGATCGAAGATCGACTAGAACAACTGTCCATGGAGGTGAACTCCGTAGCTATGACGGGGCGCAGAGTAACAAAGTCTCGCTGATGGCGGCAAGCGGTTTTCTCGGGCCTCGCGAAGCCCATTGCGCGGCGGCAACACCGCTGCATGAGGCATCTCGCAAGCGTGCGTCGGTACACTGCTGCGACCATCGAGCGCCTGGTCGAGGCGCTCACCACTGCGATATCACACGGAGGTTTTATGACGCGCTTGGCAACGCTTCTCACCACGATTGCGGCCACCTTCGGCATGGCGGCCTGCTCAACACCGGGCCCGGAACAACCCGGAAACGCAGGGGTATCCAAGATGACTGAGCCCACCACTCAAGCCGCCACCTGTCAGGCGGCCGCCATTCCCGACGACGCCTTGATCGGCAAATCCGAACAGGACGCCACGGCCTTGTTGAACGGCTGCCTCTGGCGCATCAGCGAACGCGACGGCAAAGCCCTGCCCGGCACCATGGACTACCGCGAAGAACGTCGCAACCTCGGCATCCAGGGCGGCAAGGTGATTTGGGTTCGGCGCGGGTGAAGCCCGTGAAATTGAACGGGCGCGACAAAGAAAACGGCCTCCGCAAGGGAGACCGTTTTCGTGATGCTGGTGCCGGCTGCAGGACTCGAACCCGCCACCTGATGATTACAAATCAACTGCTCTACCAGATGAGCTAAGCCGGCAAAGAAACGCGATTCTAACCTAACACGCGTTACTTGACGACTTTTAGCGCGGGCTTTCCACCGATGCGCGGCACATTTGGCGGCGTCGGGTCGTCTTCCGGGCCCGTTTCCTCCTCGGCAGCGACCGGCGCAGACGCCGATTCG
>NZ_JAPNUG010000029.1:0-19526 GCF_036631435.1 Ralstonia sp. 1B3
ACATCGTGTCCGGTGCGACCAACACCGCAAAATAACGTCCGCGATCTTGGTACAACCTTACCTTGCAAATCAAATCCATATTAATCGGGCGTTAAATCAAAACAGGCTTATTGATTATTCTTTTCTCGAATGGAATAACCTGACGGGCTCTGCTGCGCGTTGCTGCCAATGCCAAGGACAGAAGTGCTGCCCCAAGCCCCCGGGCTTGGGGTTAGTCAAGCGCGTAAAGACGCTTCCCCGTTCTTCAAAGTTGCGGCTCGTTCTTATGAGGTTCCCTCACCAACGATCGGATTGGTGATGGCCCGCGCATCAACACCGAAGCCATATCGCCGGAACGCCAACTCGCAAAGACGCGGGGAGAATCCGCTCACCCCGCGCCTACGAGACGTGTTTGGCCTGCGACGGCCAGGCGACTTGCTGTTTTCCCCGTTACCCGCCCTGCGTCGGCTCCATGGAACCGCACGGGCGCTGAACTTTTTATCAGGCACGATGCTGATGCCCAATATTGTCGAAAACGATAGCAGACGCTATTCTGGCTGGCACCCTGCTAATTAGAGGTATGAACCCGCCAGCAGACGCCGTTCATGCGGCTGCAATTGGGTGCAACGAGCTTAGATCAACGTTTTCCAAAGCGCGGCAAGTTCTGGCAGCGCTGTCATATCGCCGTTATCCGGGATGGCGATCACGCATTGATAATGCGCATCGGCGCTTTGGCATCGGTTCTCTTGTATTGCAACTCAACGCGTCAAACCATGGAAGTCCTCAAGGATGTAAGCGCGATCGCGTTGGCCAATAGTCTTCCAGATGGCGTCTTTCTGGTCGACGAGCGTGGGCGGATCCGTCACGCCAATGCTGCGTGGGAAGACATTCTTGGTTACCGCCCCTCCGACCTGCTTGGGCAAACCATGCTCGAACTCGTGGCGCCTGACGACCGCGACAGAACGCAAAAGCAAGCGGGTCGCGTTCAGGCTGGCATTAAATGCACCGGATTTGAGAATCGCTATCGGCACCAGCTTGGCACCGATGTCTATTTGTCGTGGTCCGCACAGTGGAACGTGGAGCATCGGCTCCGCATCGGCGTGGCACGTAACGTCACCGCAACAAGAACGGCGGCCGAGCACAGTCCCTTGGCGCAACTGCAGGCGCGTCTCGCGCCTCATGAATCCAGGGTATTGCAGTTGTTATTGACTGAAGCCGCAGAAAAGCAGATTGCGGAACAGCTCGGTCTGGCCACGTCGACCACGCACTCTTACATCACGAGCGTCTATCGCAAGTTCGGCGTGCGTGGCCGCGCTGGGCTGATGAGCCTGTGGCTGAAAGAGATGCAAAGCCGCTGATCCCCGCTTTGTTCATGGCCGGGCCTTGGCAAGGGAGCGCTTCCGCTCGCCGGTTTCCTTTGTCACCGGTACGCCAACCTCGCCTTGTGCCCGGCCACCCCATCGTTGCATCACCATGTGGCACAAATAGGGCATGCCCCCTGGGCTATACTGCGGCCCCTCACGCACACAACGTGACCTCGGATTGGCGTCCGAGAATATCGCAGGCGGGTACGACCGCCGGTTGGCGGTTTTTTTACGCCCGTACATCAAGCGCCTCCTATGGTCGGGCCTTGGTGGGGGAGCGCTCGCGCTCGCCGGTTGCCTGCGATACCGGTACGCCAACTCTACCTTGTGCCCGGCCACCCTGATTGGCGTCAGGGAGCGGGATACCAACCCATCGCAGGAGGCCCCGACGTGCGCCATGCCATCGCTCGCCCTGAGCAATCGCAATCCCCTCCCCAGACGGCGGCCGTAAACTCCAGCGCGAGATTGAATCGCTTCAGCAGCAACGTGCCGACCTCGTACGAGCGTTGGCAGCGGCCGAAGCATCCGTAAGAACATTCCCCATCGGCTCATTGCAACAGGCCAACGCACGGGCCCGCGTCACGCGTTTGCAGAGAGAGCTGCGGCGCTTGAAAGCCGCGCTTGGCACGCCAAAGCGGCATCAGGACGTCGGCGACTTCCTGATCGAGATGTTCCGCGAGCGCGTTTCTTTCAGCGAATGGCAGTCCATCGTGGCCGAGGCGCGACGCCGCCATGAGTCAAAGGCGACGGAAGGTCAAATCGGTACGCTCGCTGCGGGGCCGGGCGCACAAAGCTGATATAGTCGCGTCGCCTCCGATTTCTGAACTTTGCGATGTCTCTCGTACTCCGCCGAACCGTCCTCACGTTCGTTGCCGCAGCCTCGGTTGCGGGCGCCGGCCTCGTCCACGCGCAAGCCAGTGCACCACAAGCGCCGGCAGTGTCCACGGCTGCGTCGGGCGGCACCGTCGCTGAACTGCAGCAATTGCTGGCGCAGAAGCGCCTGACCGAACTGCGCACGACCTACAACGGCGACTACGGCACGAGCCTGCTGCTGGTCAACGAAGACACCACGGCCTACGTCGCCCTGTCGTATCGCAAAGAACTGTGGCGTGTGTACAAGTTTGCGTCGGTCGCTCCGGCCGAGGGCGCGTACGAAACGCTGGCCAGCCAGACCCGTACGTGGGCCGAAGATGATCTGCGCCGCGCCGTTACGGCAGGCCAGAAGGCCCAACTGGAGCGCGAAGCCCAGGCAGCCCAGCAGCGCGCCGCCTCGCTCAGCGAGGAGGTCCGCATCATGCAGGCGCAGCGCCAAAAGATGCTGACCGAACAGCAGACCATGCGCCAGGAGACGAAGGCGCTGGACATCGAGCGCCGTGCGTACCAGACCCAGGTCGAATCGCTGCAGCAGCAGATCCGCTTGCTGGAAAAACAGCTCAACGATCCGCATTGGTCGCCGGCGCCTTAAACGTCTCGTCAAGGTCTTTGACATTCACCTTCCTGGCCTGGCGCAGCTGCGGCAGGCCACCGACCTCTCCGCCTTCGATGCAGCACGCATCGACTTAAGACCAATCTGATCGACCACCGTCCATCTGCCGCTTAGCATGGCGCCTGCTTGCGCAGCCGGCTTGCATGCGCGCTGCGGCCATCAGCGGAGACGGACGTGGAATCCCCCAACTTCATCATCGACGGACACCTGCGCCTACCGGGCTTGGTGCGTATGCCGCCGCCCTTCGGGCCTGCACTCGACAGCGCGCCGCCCAGCGCCGCGGCACAGGTCAGCGCATCGTCCGATCCGGTAGCCCACACGTGCGGTGACACCGGCACAGCCGGCCGTGGGCAGTGGCGTCGACGCATGACCGGGCTGTCGATTGGCATGGCGTGCACGTTGGCGGCCGCACTGCTTGGCTGGCAGACCGGGCAACATCGGCAGCCAGCCGCAGGGTTGGATCAAGCAACCGTGGCCGCCATCGCCCCGCAGACCGTACCGTCTCTTCCGCTCGAATATTCTCCTGCGACGTTTGCGGAAACCAGCGAAGCTACAGAATCCGAAGGCGTTACCACAGCCGCGACCAACGTTGTCCAGGCACCCGACATGGCGCTCGACGAAACGGAAGTTGCCGCGCCGGTCCTCGCTGCAGCACCACCAGCCTTGACGCAATTGCCGGTGAAACGAATACGACCGCGAGCATTGCCGCAGCCCGTCGCGCACGCGAAGACGGCGCCCGAATTGCAGCGCTCGCCCGTATTGCACGACGAAGCGCCCGCGGCCATCGAAGTCGAATGGCCCACGACCGACACGGCACCGATCACCTCCGCCTATGCGGCGCCGGGCACGCCGGTGCGCATTGAGCTGCAACGACATACGCGCTTCACGGACTGACCGGAGCGCGTGCCGCCGCGCCGGCTCAGTGCAGCTGGCCGCCGGTTTCCCGTACGTCGTGCAGCGTGCGCAGCGTTGTCTCGATGGCGATGCGCAGCCCGGCGACGATGGTGTCGTGCGCCATGCTCGGTTGCCCCGGGTGCTTGGCCGCCTGCGACGGCAGATACGGGATGTGGATGAAGCCGCCGCGCGTGGGCAGCTTGTGGCGGGCGATGGCGTGCATCAACCCATAGAAGACGTGATTGCAGACAAAGGTGCCCGCCGTCTGCGAAACCGACGCAGGAACACCGCCCGCACGCAGTTCGCGCACGATGGCCTTGATCGGCAGCGTTGAAAAATACGCGGCCGGCCCGTCACTCGCGATGGCGATATCGATCGGTTGCTTGCCGGCGTTGTCGGCAATGCGCGCGTCGTCGACATTGATGGCGATGCGCTCGATCGCCATCTCGGCACGGCCACCGGCCTGCCCCACGGCGACCACCACATCCGGCTGCAGCGTCTGCAGCAACTTGCCGAGCACTTTGTTGGACTCGCCAAAAATGGTCGGCAACTGGCGCGCGACGATGTCGGCGCCTGCGATTTCTGCCCGTCGAGGGTGCGCACGGCTTCCCACGACGGATTGATGGGTTCGTTCTCGAACGGATCGAAACCGGTGACGAGGACGGTAGGCATGACGTTCTCCTGCTTGCTGCGTAAGACAAAAACGATGATAAACGTCCGTCGAACATCATGCCCAAGCGCGTTGCGGCGTCAGTTTGCCTTGCTGCGCTTGTTCTCGAAGTTCAACAGGATGTCGACTTCTTCCGTGCCCGCGGTGTGCAGCCATTCTCGCGTCAGACGCTCGCCCAGGCGGCGCATGTCGCCCTGCAGGGTCACGTCAGGATTGAGCACACGCACGCCGGTCTTGGCGAGTTCGGCTTCATCGCGCTCGTAGGTCTGGCGGCTGGAATCCCAACCGCGCGTTTCGTAATCCTTGGCGAGCTTGAGCACCGTCTGCTGCATTGCTGGCGGAGCTTGGCAAAGCGCGCTTCGTTCACGAACACGGCATTCTTCGGAATCCACGCATTGACCTTGTAGTAGTACGTCATGCGCTGGCCGGCCTTCGTCTCCAGACCGGTGGACGGCGAGGTGACCATGGTGTCGATGCGGCCACCGGCAATCGCGGCGGTCAGGTCTGCGGCTTCCACCTGCACGGCCTGCGCGCCATACAACTCGGCAATGCGCTTTTGCGCCGCGTTATACGTGCGCAAACGATGTCCCTTCAGGTCGGACAAACGGGCAATCGGTGTTTCGGAATACAGGTTCTGCGGCGGCCAGGGCACGGCGTACAGCAGGCGCAATCCGTTGGCCTTCATCAACGCTTCGATGTGGCTGCGCGAGGCATCCCACAGCAGGCGCGCATCGTTGTAGCCCGATACCACGAAAGGAATCGAATCTACGCCGAACAGCGGATCGCGCTGGGCCAGCGTCGACAGCATCACCTCGCCGGCTTCGGCCTTGCCGTCCTTGACGCCGTCAAAGATGGCAGCCGGCTTGAGCAGCGTGCCGTTCGGATAGACCTCAAGCTTGAGCCCGCCATTGGTGGCGCTGCTGACGGCACTTGCGAAGGCCTGCAGGTTTTGCGTATGGAAATTGAGGGCCGGATACGGCGTGGCCTCCGGAGCGTTTCCGCACGGGCTTGCGCGGCGGAAATCAACGACAGCGCGCTGGCTGCGAGAACACAAAAAAGGCGTCCCGACATGGAACGGCCGCTCGTCATCTGGCTGCTCATGAATCCCCCCGGAGAAGAGCACGATGCGAGGTCTACGACCGCGTGCCCTTGTCTCGCGGGCAGCGACCGCGCTCGGTGGCGTCCGCCGGCTGAGAACCGCCAGCGTGACGCGCACCGCACGCGTCGCATTAAACACGATTAGTGCAGCATCAGGAAGTACAAGAGCACGATATTGGCTGCAAGCAACAGTAGCGCGGTCGGGACTTGCGCTTTGATCACGGCGTTCTTATCGGACAACTCCAACAGCGCGGCGGGCACGATATTGAAGTTCGCCGCCATCGGGGTCATCAGCGTGCCGCAGTAGCCCGAGAACATGCCGATCGCCGCCATCACCGCCGGGTTGGCATGGAACACGCCCACCAGAATGGGCACCCCCACCCCGCCCGTCATGACCGGGAACGCCGCAAAGCCGTTGCCCATGATGACGGTGAACAGCGCCATGCCCACGCAATAGACGACGACCGCGACGAGGCGATAGTCCATGTTGATGTAGGCGGTGGTCAGGTGCGCCACGGCCTTGCCCACGCCGGCATCGGCAAAGACGAGGCCCAGCATGGCCAGCATCTGCGGCAGCACCAACGCCCAGCCGAGCGACTCCGTCAGCCGCCGTGACTCACGCATGGCCTGCACCGGCGTGTCACGCGTCAACCAGCACGCCAGCGCCAGCGAGATGATGCAGCCCAGGCCCAGCGAGACGAACGTCTGGTTCTTCGGATCGAGCAGCAGGTCGCCGCCGATCTTCACGTCCTTCAGGAACACGCTGCCGATGACGGTGACCAGCGGAATGGTCAGCGCCGGAATGAACAGGCGGTTGCCCAGGCGCTTGGCGGATGCGCGGCGTTCTTCCGCCGGCAGTTCACCGTGCTTGCCCAGCGTCACGCCGCCCGTGCCGGCCAGCAGTGCCATCACCACGGCACCCACGCCCACCACGATCGGCGGGAGCTTGTCGCCAACGAGGAAGATGACGGCGAAGATCGCCCAGAACAGGCCCGTGGTCCAGCGGCGCGGGTGGTTCTTGTCGGCAAAGGTCATCAGCGCGGTGATCGTCAGGATGATCCCGGCCAGCCAGTACAGATAGTTGATCGACAGAATCATGGCTTACCCCTGCTTGGCCGCGGCGGCGTTGGTGTTTGCGGCGGTGCCCATCTCACGGGCAAGCCAGCCGTCCAGGCGCTTGAGGCGCACCGAGTGGATCAGGAATGCGCAGACCGCAGTCGGGATGCCCCACACGGCGATATGCAGCGGTTCCACGTCGATGCCCGAGCCGAGCAGGAACGTGTGCATCAGCGCGATGGCGCCGAAGGCCACGAAGATGTCTTCACCGAAGAACAGGCCGACGTTGTCGGTCGCGGCGCAGAACGCCAGCAGGCGTTCACGCACCGGCGCCGGCAGCTTGCCGAAACGGTTCTCGGCAGCGCCTTCGGCCATCGGGGCCAGCAGCGGACGCACCATCTGCGGATGACCGCCAAGGCTCGTCAGACCGGCAGCTGCCGTCAGCTCGCGCACGGCGAGGTAGACGATCAGCAGACGGCCAACGGTGGCCGACTGAATGCGCGCGATCCAGTTCTGCGCGTGTTCACGCAAGCCGTGGCGCTCGAGCAGGCCCACCACCGCGAGCGGCAGCAGGATGATCAGCGGCAACGTCCGCGTCTTGATGATGCCCGTCCCGATCGCCGTCAGGATTTGTTCGATGGACATCGATGCCGCAAAGCCGGTGGCGATGGCGGCCACGGCCACCACCAGCATCGGATTGAATCGCAGGATGAACCCCGCGATGATGACGACCACCCCGATCAGCGGCCATAGATTCACTGCCGTACCCATGTGGTGCTTCCCCCAAGTTAATAAAAAGCCCCGCTGGAAGGACGGGGCCGTGGCTCAGGCGCCGGCACGGACAGCGATGCCTTCGCTGCCAAGCCGTTCCCGAATGCGTCGCGCGAACGCCAGCGCATGCGCGCCGTCGCCGTGCAGACAAACCGTTTCCGCGCGGATCGGAACCCACGTGCCGTCGATGGCCTTCACGCGCTGCTCGCGCACCATCGTCAGCGTCTGGTCCAGCGCGGCATCTTCGCTGTCGATGAGGGCGCCGGGCGTGCCGCGTTTGACGAGCGAGCCGTCCGGGTTGTAACCGCGATCGGCAAACACCTCTTCCTTGGCCTGCAGGCCAAGTTCACGCGCGGCCTTGACCAGCTCGCCGCCCGCCAGGCCAAACACCACCAGCGACGGATCGAAATCGCGGATCGCGCGCACGATGGCGACGGCCAGCGGCCGGTCGCGCGAAGCCTGGTTGTACAGCGCGCCGTGCGCCTTCACGTGCGCCAGCTTGCCGCCCTGCGCACGCACGATCGCTGAAAGCCCACCGATCTGGAACAGCACGCCCGCGTAGATTTCATCCGGCGGGAGGTGCATTTCAGTGCGGCCAAAGTTCTCGCGATCGGGAAAGCTCGGATGCGCGCCGATCGACACGCCCTGGCGCAGCGCCCAGCCCACCGTCTGGCGCATCGTGTTGACGTCGCCGGCGTGCCAGCCGCACGCGATGTTGGCCGAACTCACCAGGGTGAGGAGCGCCTCGTCGGTGTCGCAGCCTTCGCCAAGGTCGGCATTCAGATCAATTGCAGTCATGGTGTTGTCTTCCGGTGCATCAGGCGTTCAGTCGCGTCTTGGCGGTGCGATGCGCGCTCGACAGAATGCCTTGGCGCTGCCAATCCAGCGCGGTTTCGATTTGCTGCAGATACCGTGCCACGTCGGCGCGGGCGGCTTCGGCTTCTTCCAGCGTCACGCGCTCGAAGCGCACGCGGGTGCCGAGCGGAATCTGCGCCAGGCGCCATTGGTCAGCCAGGATGACGGAGCCGATCTTCGGATAGCCGCCCGTGGTTTGCGCATCGGCCATCAGCACAATGGGCTGGCCCGACGGCGGCACCTGGATCACGCCCGGCACCACGCCGTGCGAGAGCAGATCGCCGCTGCGCTGCTTCTTGCGCTTGAGTTCCGGCCCTTGCAGGCGAAAACCCATGCGGTTGCTGTTGGGCGTGAGCGTCCAGTCCGATTCCCAGAATGCGGCTTGTGCATCGGCAACGAAATCGTCGTACTCAGGTCCGGGCAGCACGCGCATGACAGGCGTGTCCTTCTGCGCACGGTCGAATGTCCAGCGGGCTGCCTTCACGGCAACGGTGTCACCGCTGATGTCGGGGGCGTACGTCGTATCGGCGGGCAGTACGGGCAGCCTGTCGCCGTCCTTGAGCGCGCGCCCTTCGAAGCCGCCAAAGCCGGCTTTCAGATCGGTACTGCGCGAGCCCATCATCTCCGGCACATCGATGCCGCCGGCCACGCAGAGATACGCGCGCACGCCGCCCTGCGCCACACGCAAGGTCAGCGTCTGACCGCGCTGCACAGGGATGGCGCGCCACGCATGCACCGGCGCGCCGTCGAGCGTGGCGCGGCAATCGGCGCCCGTCAGCGCGATCAATCCATTGGCGTGGAAGCGCAGCGTGGCGTTGCCCAGCGTGAACTCGATGCCCGCGGCATCACTGCGGTTGCCGACCAGGCGGTTGCCCACATACAGGGAGAGCGGATCCAGCGCGCCCGACGTGCACACGCCAAAGCGGCGATAGCCGGTGCGGCCCAGGTCCTGCACAGACGCCAGCACGCCGGCCCGCACGATCTCGATCATGGGTTGGGGTTTCGAACTCATGCGCGCACCTTCGAGGCAACAAAGCGGATGCGGTCTCCAGGCGCCAACAGCGTGGGGGGATTGCGCTGCGGCATGAAGAGCGCCGCGTCTGTGCGGCCAAGCAGTTGCCAGCCACCGGGGGATGCGGCCGGGTAGATGCCGGTCTGCTCGCCGCCGATGCCGACCGAGCCAGCCGGCACGGCCATGCGCGGCTCGGCGCGACGCGGTGTGGCGAGCGACTTGTCGAGCCCGCCCATGTAGGCAAAGCCGGGCTGGAAGCCCAGGAAATAGACGATGTATTCCGGCGCAGTGTGGCGGCGCACGACTTCAGCCGTACTCAGGCCGGTGTGCTTGGCGACTTCGCGCAGATCGGGACCTTCGTCACCGCCATAGGCGACTTCGATGTCGACGAGTTTGCCGTCGGCCACCAGCGCCTGGCTTTCGTCCCAGGCTTCGCGCAGTTGGGTGGTCAATCGCTGCGCATCGGCCAACGGACCGAACACGAGCGTGAGGTTGTTCATGCCGGGCACCACGTCGACCACGCCCGCCCAGTTGGACGCGCGCGACGCCATGGCCCAGATCCGCTGCTGGCAATTCAGGGTGGCCGGTGGCGGCACTTCGCACAACAGCGCGAGTTCGCCCAGCCGGTGAATTGTGCACTGCAACTTAACCCCCGTCTCGTCTGCACCGTTGGCGGGAAGATCCCGGAAAAACGGCGCGCGTTTGAAAACGAAAGCGATACGTTAATAAATTGTCGATAAATTCTGTATAAGAAGTTACCCTTAGTCACTCAGGGCCAAGTCGGGGCTGAAGCCGCCCGGCTGCACTCATCATAGGTGCCGGCACGGTGAGCGTGACGGCATGTTATGCCAGAGTCATATGAAAGGAGAAAGACGCCTCCAGAACAGGAGGCGTAGAGGAACAGAAGGAACAGCAGGGATCAGGCGCCGGGCTCTTCGCGCGTGACGCGCAGACCCAGAACAAGCGCGGCGACGGCGCAGACGGCCATCATGCCCAGCAGCGGAAGCGCGGTCTGTCCGATGGCGGCGACCACCGTGCCCGTCACCATGCCCAGGCCGAATTGCATGGCGCCCATGAGCGCCGAGCCCGTCCCCGCACGCGCGCCCTGCCCCGCCATTGCGAGCGCGCCGGTGTTGGGCGAAATGCAGCCGATCGACGCGATGTAGCAGAACAGCGCCGCGAGCACGAGCGGCAGCGGCGTAAAGCCAGCCGCGGCCGCCGCGGCGGCCAGCACGCTCGTGATGGCCGGCACCCACAGCGCCCGCCGCAGCACGCGCGCCGGCGAATACTTGCGCACCAGCCGCACATTGACGCGCGAGGCGGCGATCATCCCGGCCGCATTGCTGCCGAACACCCATGCATAGTGCGACGGGGTCAGCCCGTAACCATCGATCAGCACGAACGACGACACGGTGATGTACGCAAACATGCCCGACAGAAACACCGCCCCGCACCACATATAGGCAGCGTAGTGGTGATCGCGCAGGAGCTCCCAGTAGTCGCGCAGCACGTGGCCGACTGCCAGCTTGCGCGCCTGCTCGGGCGCGAGCGACTCACGCATCAGGTAATGCACGGCCACCAGCGACAGCACGCCAAACGCCGTCAGCAAAGCAAAGATGACGCGCCACGTTGCGAACTGCAGCACCGCGCCGCCAATCATCGGCGCCAGGATGGGCGCCACGCCCATGACCAGCATCAGCGTCGAATACGCCTGTGCGGCGCCGGCCGGATCCATGCGATCGCGCACCGCAGCGCGTGCGATGACCATGCCCGCACAGCCGCCAAACCCCTGCACGCCGCGCAGCACGGCCAGCATCGTGGCGTCCTTGGCGAAGGCGCAGCCGATGGAGGCTGCGACGTACATCGCCAGGCCGATGTAGAGCGGCGCTTGCGGCCAAACCGATCGCTGGCCGGGCCGTAGATCAGCTGGCCGATCGCCAGGCTGATCAGGAAAACGGTCAGCGTGAGCCCCGCCGCAGCCGACGACGTATTCAGGTCGCGCGCGATGGTCGGCAGGCTCGGCAGGTACATGTCGACCGAGAGCGGGCCGATGGCCGTAAGCGCGCCAAGCAGCAGGAGCCAGCCAGGGATTGGGCCGGGCATGCGGGATCGTGCGGGAGCGGGAGCAGTCATGAGGGAGAACTTGACGCGCCGGCGGACGGGAGGCCCGCGCCGGAGCAAACCGAGAACTGTAGCGCAAAGCGGCGCGCCGCGTGCGCGCACCGGGCAGGTGCAAGACGGCCTGCGCGCCCCACCCGAGGGCTGCGCGTGCCACCTGCATACGTCGGCATGACAAGCTGGAACCGGCAAATGGCCCCAATGCGCCCGGCACGGGATTTGCACTCCGCCACCCCTCGTACGAGGCAGGCGCTAGCGGGCCGAAATCGCCGCCCGGCGCGGTGCCGAACGATATAATTTGCCGCTGATGGCAAGCATCAGCCAACCATGATGATTGCTGCGATGCGTCGGCGCGAACCTGCGTCGGCGTTGCCTGTTGTGAAGTGTCGTCAACACCCAAAAAGAGACCGCCTCCGATGCGCATTCGCACGGTGAGCGGCACGGAAACCACGAGCCAACTGTTGTGACACCACTCCCACCACGCCTGTCGCTGACGGGCATGACCAAGCGCTACCCGAGCGTGGTCGCCAACGACGGCGTCAGCCTGACTGTCGCGCCGGGCGAGATCCACGCCGTGCTGGGCGAAAACGGCGCCGGCAAGTCGACGCTGATGAAGATCATCTTCGGCGCAGTGCAGCCTGACGCCGGTGAGATGCAGCTCGACGGCCAGCGCGTCGAGATCGCCAATCCGCACCAGGCGCGCGCGCTGGGCATCGCCATGGTGTTCCAGCACTTCTCGCTGTTCGACACGCTCACGGTGGCGGAGAACATCCTGCTCGGCCTGCCCGCAGGCACCGACCTGCGCGACGTGGCTGATCAGGTGCGCAGCACGGGCGAGAAATACGGCCTGCCGCTGGAGCCGCATCGCCATGTGCATACGCTTTCCGTGGGCGAGCGCCAGCGCGTGGAAATCGTGCGCGCGCTGCTCACTAAGCCGCGCCTGCTGATCCTTGACGAGCCGACCTCGGTGCTGACGCCGCAGGCCGTCGAAAAGCTCTTCGTGACGCTGCGCCAGTTGGCCGCAGAAGGCACGAGCATCCTCTACATCAGCCACAAGCTCGACGAGATCCAGGCCCTGTGCCACACCGCCACGGTGATGCGCATGGGCAAGGTCACGGGCGTGTGCGACCCGCGCCAGGAAACGGCGGCGTCGCTGTCGCGCATGATGATCGGTGGCGAGCCTCCGCGCGAATTGCGCCCCCAGACCACACCGGGCGAGGTGCGCATGGAGGTGGCCGGCCTGTCGCTGCCCAAGGCCCACGCCTTTGCGACAGAGCGACATCGCCCTGCAATTGCGCAGCGGCGAGATCGTCGGCATCGCAGGCGTATCGGGCAACGGGCAACAGGAACTGCTGGCAGCCCTGTCCGGCGAAGACACTCGCGCGTCGGCACAGACCATCAGCATCGGCAACGAGCCGGTTGCCAAGCTGGACCTGCGCGCCGCAAGCGCGGGCTGTCGTTCGTGCCGGAAGAGCGCCTTGGGCGCGGCGCCGTGCCATCGCTGTCGCTGGCGGCCAATACGCTGCTGACGCATCAACGTGCCGCAGGTGCGCGGCGGGCTCATCGACAAGAAGGCTGCCGCCAAGCTGGCCACCGGCATCATCAGCCGCTTTGGCGTCAAGGCCGGCGGCCCGGACGCATTGGCCAAGAGCCTGTCGGGCGGCAACCTGCAGAAATTCATCGTCGGCCGCGAAATCGAATGCGCGCCGCGCGTGCTCATCGTCGCGCAGCCCACCTGGGGCGTCGACGTGGGCGCGGCGGCGCAGATCCACAACGAAATCCTCGCGCTCAAGGCGGGGGCTGCGCCATCCTCATCGTGTCGGAAGAACTCGACGAACTCTTTGCGCTGTGCGATCGCCTGCACGTGATCGCCAACGGGCGCCTCTCCCCTTCCACCCCCACGCACGCCACCGACCGCGAACAGATCGGCCTGTGGATGAGCGGCATGGGACAGCGTCGGCGCCGGCCGCCGCCAGCTCGGAGGTGGCCCATGGCTGACGTCATGCATGGCAGCCGTCTGGCGCTGCCGGTTTCGCTGGAGTTGCGCGCCATTCCGTCGCGCACCATGGCCTACGCTCTCGCCGCTCATCGCGCTGGTGCTGACGATGGTGTTCGGCTTGCTGCTGTTCGCGCTGCTCGGCAAGGATCCGGTGGCGGGCCTGCGCGTGTTCCTGGTCGAACCGCTGGTCAGCAAGCGGGCGATTGGTGAAGTGCTGCTCAAGACCGTGCCGCTGGTGCTGTGCGCGCTGGGCTTGTCGGTGTGCTATCGCGCCAACGTGTGGAACATCGGCGCGGAGGGGCAGCTCATCGTGGGCGGCATCTTTGCAGCGGCCACCATCATCTACGATACGCCAACGCCCGCCATCCCCGGCGGCGTTGCGCTGGTGCTGGCCATCGTTGCCGGCCTCATTGGCGGCGCGCTGTGGGCGGCGATCACTGCGCTGCTGCGCGATCGCTTTCATGCCAACGAGATCCTCGTCTCCTCATGCTCACGTACATCGCGCAATTGCTGCTGCTGTACGTGGTCAACGGGCCGTTGAAAGACCCGAACGGCATGAACTTCCCGCAGTCGATCGTGTTCGACAGCGCGTTCGTCCTGCCGACGCTCGTGGCCGGCACGCGCCTGCACGTCGGCTTTCTGTTCATGCTCGTGATGACGGCGGCGATGACGTTGTTCGTCTTTCGCAGCTTTGCGGGCTATCGCCTTCAAGTCGGTGGCTTGGCTCCGCAAGCCGCGCGCTATGCGGGCTTCGTCGCGGGCGGCGCTGTGGACGGCGCTGCTGGTGTCGGGCGGCCTGGCGGGCGTTGCCGGCGCCTTTGAAGTCACCGGGCCGATCGGGCAACTGCTGCCATCCATTTCCCCCGGCTACGGCTTTGCCGCAATCGTGGTGGCGTTCGTCGGGCGCCTGAATCCGGTGGGCACCGTGCTGGGCGCGATCGTGATGTCGCTCTTCTATATCGGCGGCGAGCTTGCGCAATCGCGCCTGGGACTGCCGTCGGCCATTACCGGAGTGTTCCAGGGGATGCTGCTGTTCTTCCTGCTCGCCTGCGACACGCTCATCGAATACCGCCTGCGCTGGCGCGCGCACCACTGATATGGAAAGTCTCGCTCCCTGATCGCCGCGTCGATCAACGCCGGCACCCGCTGCTGCTGGCTGCCCTTGGCCTCTTGATGAACGAGCGCTCCGGCGTGCTCAACCTCGGCGCCGAAGGGATGATGCTGGTCGCCGCCGTGGTCGGTTTCATGGTCGGCTACCAGACGCAGATTCCGCTGCTGGGTTTTGCTGCCGGCGCGATTGCTGGCATGGTGATGGCGTCGCTGTTTGCATGGCTGGCGCTGGTGCTCGTCACCAACAGGTCGCCACGGGCCTTGCGCTGTCGATTTTCGGCACCGGGCTGTCGGCCTTCATGGGCCAGCGCTTTGTCGGCATGTCGCTGCCGGCGCAGGCGCACGGCATCCCCGGCTGGAGTCGATTCCGTTTGTCGGCCCTGCCCTCTTCGCGCACCACTGGATGGTCTATTTCAGCCTGCTGCTGTGCGGCGCGATTGCGTGGTTCCTGTTCAAGACGCGTGCTGGCCTCACGCTGCGCGCGATCGGTGAATCGCCGGAGTCGGCGCATGCACTGGCTATCCGGTGCGCACCGTCCGCTTTGGCGCGCTGCTGTTTGGCGGCGCATGCTGCGGGCTGGCGGGCGCGTACCTGTCACTGGTCTACACGCCGATGTGGGTCGAGAACATGGTCGCCGGCCGCGGCTGGATTGCCCTCGCGCTGACCACCTTTGCCACCTGGCGCCCGCTGCGCATCCTGTTCGGTGCGCTGCTGTTCGGCGGCGTGACGATCCTGCAATTCCACCTGCAAGGGATGGGCGTGTCGGTGCCGTCGCAGATTCTGTCGATGGCGCCGTTTGCGGCCACCATCGTCGTGCTGGCCATCATCTCGCGCAATCCGGACTGGATTCGCCTGAACATGCCCGCATCGCTTGGCAAGCCGTTCCGCCCCGGGGCTGCCTAAACTGCATGCAGCCTCAGCTTCTGCATTCCGCTTTTATTTGCTTCAACACAGTCAACGAGCCACACAACAGGAGAAATCGATGAACGTCACTCGCAGGATCACGCTGGCCGCCCTGGCCGCCGGCGCTGCCCTGACCCTCTGGGGTTGCGGCAAGTCCAACGACAACGCCGGCGGCAATGCCGCGCCCGCGCGTCGTCGGCCCCCGCCGCTGCCGCACCGGCGCCGGCCAATGAGCCGCTGAAGGTTGCGTTCGTCTACGTCGGCCCGGTGGGCGACGCAGGCTGGACGTACGCCCACGACGCCGGCCGCAAGGTCGAAGCCAAGTTCGGCGACAAGGTCAAGACCAACTTCGTCGAGAGCGTCCCCGAAAGCGCCGCGGACGCCGAGCGCGTGTTCCGCGATCTCGCCACGCAGGGCAACAAGGTCATCTTCGGCACGAGCTTCGGCTTCATGGAATCGATGCTCAAGGTCGCCAAGGAATTCCCGGACGTGAAGTTCGAGCACGCCACCGGTTTCAAGACCGCGGACAACCTCGGTCAGTACGATGTGCGCACGTATGAAGGCGCATACCTGGCGGGCGTGGTGGCCGGCAAGATGAGCAAGTCGGGCAAGCTGGGCGTGGTGGGCTCGGTGCCCATCCCCGAGGTGATTCGCAACATCGATTCGTTCACGCTGGGCGCACGCAGCGTCAACCCGAAGGCCACCACCCGCGTGGTGTGGGTCAACAAGTGGTTCGACCCGGGCAAGGAGCGCGAAGCGGCCACCACCCTCATCGGCCAGGGCGTTGACGTGCTGATGCAGAACACCGACTCCGCCGCCGTCGTGCAGACCGCGCAGGAAAAAGGCGTCTACGCCATCGGCTGGGACAGCGACATGACCAAGTTCGGCGAGAAAGCCCACCTGGCCGCCTCGATGAACAAGTGGGGCGTGTACTACACCAAGGTCGTCGGCGACGTGCTCGAAAACAAGTGGAAGCCGGAAACCGTGTGGTGGGCCTGAAGGAAGGCGCCATCGACCTGGGCGCCTACAACGCCGTGGTGCCGGAAGACGTGAAGACGCTGATCGAAACCCGCAAGAAGGGCATCATCGACGGCTCGGCACCGATCTGGAAGGGTCCGCTCAAGGACAACACCGGCAAGGAAGTCCTGCCCGCCGACAAGGTCGCCGACGACGGCTTCCTGCACGGCATCAACTTCTACGTGGAAGGCGTGGAAGGCAAGATTCCAGGCTAACCTGCCCACGGTCCTACTGCGCGCTACGGACCTTGAACAGGTTCGTTGCGGCAAAAGCCGGCACCTCGCAAGAGGGCCGGCTTTTTTCATGGACGATCGGGCCTCACCTTGAAAACCGGGCCGTTTCCCCAAGCTGATACGATGGTTTGCCGGCCAAGCGTTCTCATGTGACGCCGGCTTTTCATCAAGGAGCCCACGATGTTCGGACGACTTTTCCGCCTGTGGAGCGTGGTGCGCAACGACGTGCGCCTGCTGTGGTTTGCGTTGCGCCATCCGGACAAGCCGTGGTGGCTCGCGCCGGCTGCGCTGCTGTTGGTGGGGTATGTGGTATCGCCGGTCGACCTGATCCCGGATGTCATCCCGGTGATCGGCTGGGTGGACGACATCGTGCTGGTGCCGTTTGCGCTGCACATGTTGCTGCGCGGCCTGCCCGACCGCGTGCGCGAGGACGTGCGCTTTGCCGCCGCCCGGCGGGTGACGCCCACCGGGCGGTAACGCCTCAACTTACGGCAAGAGGATCGTCGAACCGGTCGTCTTGCGCGCTTCCAGATCGCGGTGCGCCTGCGCCGCGTTCTGCAGATCGTAGCGTTGGTGAATCTCGATCTTCACCTTGCCGCTGCTCACCACATCGAACAACTCTGCCGCCATCGGTTCCAGCAGCTCGCGCCGCGCCGTGTAGGTCATCAGCGTCGGGCGCGTGATCTTGAGCGAGCCCTTTGCACTCAGCACGCTGAGGTCAACCGGCGGCACGGGGCCCGATGCGTTGCCGTACGTGACCATCATCCCGCGCGGCGCGAGGCAATCCAGCGAACCCGTGAACGTGTCTTTACCAATGCCGTCGTAGACCACCGGCACGCCCTTGCCGCCCGTGATTTCGCGCACGCGTTCGGTAAAGTTCTCGCGCGTGTAGACGATGGTGTGATCGCAGCCGTGCCCGCGGGCAAGTTCGGCCTTGGCATCGCTGCCGACGGTGCCGATCACCGTGGCGCCGAGCGCCTTTAGCCACTGGCAAGCAATCAAACCCACCCCGCCAGCGGCTGCGTGAAACAGCACCGTATCGCCGGGCTGCACGCGGTAGCTGTCGCGGATCAGGTATTGCGCGGTCATGCCCTGCAGCATCATCGCTGCGCCGGTTTCAAAGTCGATCGCATCCGGCAGGCGCACGAGAATGTCGGCCGGCATCGTGCGCACCGCAGCGTAGGCGCCGGTGGGGCGGCCGGCATAGGCGACGCGGTCGCCGGGCTTGACGTGCGTGACGCCCTCTCCCACCGCTTCCACCACCCCTGAGGCTTCCATGCCGATACCGCCCGGCAGCGGCTGCGGATACAGCCCGGTGCGGAAATAGACGTCGATGTAGTTGAGGCCGATGGCGTGCTGCTTGATGGTGGCCTCGCCGGGGCCGGGTGCAGGCACGTCGACATCGACGTATTGCATCACTTCGGGCCCGCCAGTCTCGAAGATGCGGATGGCTTTCGCTTGTGTCATGCGTGGATCTCCTTCGGATCGGGCGCCACCTGTTGCAGGGCCGACATCACCAGGTCGGCGGTTGCGAGGTTGGTGGCGCAGGGAATGTTGTGGACGTCGCAGGCACGAACCAGCGCGTTGATGTCGGGTTCGTGCGGCTGCGGCGTCATCGGGTCGCGCAGGAAGATAACGGCGTCGACACGGCCTTCGGCCAGTTGCGCGCCAATCTGCAGGTCGCCGCCCCACGGGCCGGACAGCATGCGCTGCACGGTCAGGCCGACTTCCTTCTCCAGGCGGCCGCCGGTGGTGCCGGTCGCCAGCAGGTCGCATTGCGAGAGGAAGGCCTGGTGCGTTTGTGCGAAAGCGACCATGTCGTCTTTCTTGTGGTCGTGTGCGATCAAGGCGACGCGGCGTTTGCGGGCCGCGCTTTCAGGCATAAGGGTAGTCATGGTGATTGGCTTAAAAGGTGCCAGGGAAGCTGCCGCCATCCAGCAGGATGTTTTGGGCATTCAGGTAGCCGGCGTGCTGGCTGCACAGGAAGGCACACACGGCGCCAAATTCGGCAGGTTGGCCGAAGCGTCGGGCCGGATTGCCCTGGCGCTTGCGGTCGAAATTCTCTTCTGCGCTGATGCCGGCCGCCTTAGCACCCGCTTCCAGCGTCTTGGTCAAGCGGTCGGTCTCGAACTGGCCCGGCAGCAGATTGTTGATGGTCACGCCGTGCTTGGCGACTTCACGGGCCAGACCGGCCACGAAGCCGGTCAGTCCGAGCGCGCGCCGTTGGACAAGCCCAGCACGTCGATCGGCGCCTTGACGGCACCGCTGGTGATATTGACGATGCGGCCCCAGCGGCGCTCGATCATCTTGTCGACAGTGGCTTTGATGAGGTCGATGGGCGTGAGCATGTTGGCGTTGAGCGCGGCATTCCATGCGTCGCGATCCCAATCGCGGAAGTTGCCCGGCGGCGGGCCGCCTGCATTGTTGATGAGGATGTCGGGCGAGCCGCCCAGGCGCTCGCACGCCAGCAGCGCTTCGGCACGGCCTTCCGGTGTGGTGATGTCGGTTGCCACGGCTTCCACGCGCACGCCGTGCGCCGTGCGGATGCGCTCGGCTGCTGCCGACAACGCTTCGGCACCGCGCGCGACGATCACCACGTCCACGCCTTCGGCAGCCAGCGCGTCGGCGCACGCAAAGCCCAATCCCTTGCTTGCGCCGCACACCAGCGCACGCTTGCCTTTCAGGCCCAAGTCCATCTGTCTGACTCCTTGTGATTGTTATTTGGATTATTTCGACCGGCCGCCCGTCAGCCGCGACGGCGTGACAGCAGCGCCATCCCGGCAAGCACGAGCGCACTGCCGGCAATCTGCCAAATCGTGATCGGCTCGCCCAACAGCCACCAGCCCAGCAGCAGCGTCGACACCGGCCCGATCATGCCCGCCTGCGACGCCACCGGCGCGCCCACGCGCGCCACCGCCATCATCGTCATCGTGACCGGCGCCACCGTGCAGAACACCGAGT